>CAZEYG010000479.1:0-2007 GCA_964516575.1 uncultured Defluviitaleaceae bacterium | reverse complement strand
ACGTTTCAACGATTTTTTCCTGCAAAAAGGTCAACCTTAAAGTGAATTCACTATAGGGAGTGTTCCCACTAGATAGATTTAACAAATTATACAATAGACTTCCTTCATATCCTCAAATATTACATTTGCAAGATAGTCTTCGCAAAGGCAATATTTAAAGGTTGTGCAGGAAGTCTAATTTCATTTAATAATCGTATAAAGCGCAATTGGGGTTTGTGCAGTAGTAAAATTCCAAATGGTGCCAAGCTGACCATGAACAATCTATACAAGTTGCGCTATTGTTACAGTTTCCGCAGCGTGGATTCATACTTTTCATATTGGGCTGCACTCTAAAGGCTGAGCTGCCGCAGGTGCCGCATTTCCAGCAAGCTTCACAATAGGTGTTATCCCCAACAAATTTGATGTTCATTTTGTCCCAATAGCCGCCGCCGGCGACCTTTTCCAGTTCTTCTGCCGAAAGCTCTCTGCTAATTTTATCTTTGCTCGCAAAATAGTCAGACACTTTACTCTTTTCCATATCCAAGTCCTTTCACTGTTATTTTTTATCCCTTTTTATTAACAGGGCTTTTGCAGAGCCATAAGCCTTTCTCATATGAACACTCCTTGCAGTCGCTACAGTAGGCAGGGCATCCACACTTCATACATTTTGGGCTGACCTGTCCCTCGCCATTTGGCACATCAACACCGTAGCTACTATCGCATCGTTTGCATATAAATCCCGTTTTACAGTGATTAAGTAATGTTGTAACCATCCATCCGTCATTATGGCAAGCACCGCCGGCTACATTTGCCAGCTCTTCGTCGGCAAGCTCGCCTGATTTTACTGTTATCTGCTTAAAATATGCCGCCGCCTGCTCTGCCGTTAGCTCTACGCCGTTTTCTTTTGCAATTGCCAAAATATCCTCCGGCGAATTTGCCTTTTTTGCCTTTTCCAATAGCTCAGTATTATTCATCTTAAACACATCCCTAGTTGAATACCATGTTTTTCTTTTAAAGGGTTTTTACAAATCAACAAGCCATTTTCATTAGAGCACCATTCGCAGTTATTGCAAATAACCAAATTTTTACAACAATCACATTCGCCCGTATTAGGTATAAGCGATTTTTGGGGATAACTACAGCCGCATTTACATTTAAATTTGTCGCACTTAGTTTGTTGTATTCTTTCTCGCCAGTCGTTATTATAGGAAGCACCTCCGACTACATTTGCAAGCTCTTCGTCGGCAAGTTCGCCTGTTTTTGCCTGTTTTGCCATCTCTGAAAACTTAGTTATATCCATATTTAGTTCCCCTTATCTACACTATCGTTTTATACTATCTGCAGGTTTAATGTGACAAAAGATTTTGCTGTTTCTCCTTGAAGCGTTGGAGAATTAGGAGAATTTTTCATATTTTAAAAGATACTGATTTCATATAGAAACATATATAAAATTCATATATTGCTAATGCCTATGAGAAATTGCAATTTTATATGGGATTGTTGAAAAATGCGGATTGCTAGATAAAACAAACAAGCTCAAGGGTGGGCTCAGTACGGTTTTATGCCTTTTCTAACCTCTAATCTCTAACCTCTAATCTCTGCGTGTTGTGATTTTCAACACGCCCTATATATACATTAGTTTGTAATTAGTATGAAAACAGGATTATTAATGATTTATATAATAATTGCACATCATTGTATTAAGCTGAAAGTCTACGCAACAGCAGCAGGCTGCCATGCCACGGCAACCGGTACAATATCTATAATTCGCTACATCTTTCGGCACTAGATTATGTAACTGTTCCGGTATCGAATTTATATCGAAATCGTACGCTGCGGATTCGGTACAACCACATTTCATGCAAGTCCAGCTGGTGTTTTGCCTGCAATTCATTCTTTGGGGTTGGAAAACTGCAAACGGCTCCGGTGTCCATATGGCATAACGCCCCCCAGACACATCATTAAGTTCTTTTTCGCTAAGCTCTCCTATATTTTGGGCGTTAGATAAATCTTTTTCGTTCATTTTTT
>CAZEYG010000478.1:0-2010 GCA_964516575.1 uncultured Defluviitaleaceae bacterium | reverse complement strand
GGAGAAAATATTTACATGGGCTACTGGAACACACGAGGACTTAGGGGAAGCACCTTTGAGGAAATGGTCAACCTTACAAACGACGCCTACAGGGAGCAGGGGCTTGCCGTTATACAAAAAATCCCAACGTCGATTACTCCGGTAGAGCTTGATAATTCAACAAGGACAATTTCTCTTGCATATTTTGAGAAAAAAAGCACTGTAGATTATATGGGAGCGGTACAGGGTTTTCCTGTTTGCTTTGACGCAAAGGAAACGTCACAAAAAAGGTTTCCGCTGCAAAACGTTCACGGACACCAGCTTGACTTTATGCGTGATTTTCAAAAGCAAGGGGGCATAGCTTTTTTGCTTGTCAGTTTTACGTCGGTTGGAGAAGTCTTTTTTCTTCCATTTGACACTATTGATAAATACGCTGAGGAAGCAAAAGCAGGAGGCAGAAAATCAGTTCCTTATGACGCCTTTGATAGGTCACTTTTAGTAGGTGCCTTCGGACGGTTTATTGTTCATTATTTGGAGGCTGTTAATACATATATAAGCAACCGCTAGGTTATATCGGCAGTTACATAACGTTTAAAGCAAGGGGGGTATGAAAAGAGGGAAGTTTTGTGGGCAAATGTTTTTTAGGCCGTTTTACGGCGGCGGCGGTAACAGCAGCTCTTTTGCTGCTTATGACAAGCTGTAATAATAAAGCGCCGCTTAGCGGTTATTTTGTAAGTAATATAATAAACAACGGAAACCCGGTTAGGGCTTCGGCGGCGGAGCTTGACGCAAAAAATCTTAAGGACCAGGAGAAAGAGCCGTACACTCTTTATACACTAAAGAATGATTACAGGCTTTCTATGTATGAGCCTACAGAAGGCTGTTATTTAAGCGCAAACATCACAGGTGACAAACTTATAGAAGGGCGTATAGAGCAATTTGAGGAATTAACAGGCAAAAAGCATACTATGTACAGCTACAGCTATAAGATGGGTGAACAGTTTCCCGTTAGCTTTGTATTAGGCGCCATATCCAAAATTAAGACGCCTTTTATTGAGCTATTGCCTGAAAATGACAACCTTTATATCGACAACGGACTTATCGATTCAACTGCCAGAGCTTTCGGCAAGTTTAGCATACCGATGTTTATTCAGCTTTGCCCAGTCGATAAAAGTTACGACACGGAAGCGTATAAGAAATATTACACGGCTGTGAGACAAAAATTCAGAGAATTCGCTCCGAAATGCACCTTTGTTTTTTCTGTTTCAAACGATTATGCTTTTAGAGCCATGAAATATTATCCCGGCGACGAGTATGTGGATTGGGTAGGCATAGACGTTTTCAGAAAAATAAACGATGCAGGTGTTTACGACGGCGAGACTTTTTCAGACATCGACTACGTTTATTACACATTTCAAAGCAAAAAACCCATTATGCTGTCAAAGCTGGGAATCAGCAGCTACAGCAGCCGGGATTATAAATACAAACCCAGTCTTGCAACATCCGAATTAGAAAGACTTTACGGCACAATAATCAATTATTATCCGCGAATAAAGGCAATTAACTACATGGACTATACGGAGCTTACTGAAACATCCTTGCCTAATCTACCGGGAAGAGGCGGCGTCCTTCAAAGCTATTGCATTACAGATAGCGAGGGTGTTTTGGAGGCCTACAAGAAAGCTGTGGAATCAAGCCTGTTTTTGCCGTCATTGGACGTTAAATCCAAAGGAGATTTAAACAGTCAGTGGTTGCGCTCTCCTTTTATGGCATACAAAATCGACAACGACTACTACATCAGCGAAAAGTCTGCCGAATATGACATTGGCATATTTGCAGCAGGAACAAAAAGTTATAGCCGGTATTCAAAAACAATAGAAGACAGCAATTATCTTAACATAAAAATTATATCAACAGGAAAACTGGCTAAAAGTGCCGTAAACGACACTGATAAAAAAATATATGCTACAAAGGGCGGATTTTTTTAGTTGTCTTATAAATATCGTAACCGGGGTTGAAACGTAAAATTCT
>CAZEYG010000477.1:0-2019 GCA_964516575.1 uncultured Defluviitaleaceae bacterium | reverse complement strand
CGCCTATATGCTATAATTCTTATGCCAAACCGGAGCAGCTTTTTGCGGCTCGGTATATAATTCTGCATTGGCAAATACCATTATTCGAGGCTTTTACTATGATGAAAGAATTTTCCATGCACATTATGGATATTGCCCAAAACAGTATTCGTGCGGAGGCAAGCTTTATCGCCATAACCGTTGACGAAAACATTTTTGAAAACTATCTTTCGTTTTCTATTATAGACAACGGCTGCGGCATGGATGAGGAAACCGTTAAAAAAATAAGGGATCCCTTCACTACTTCACGTACAACAAGAAAGGTTGGCCTTGGTATACCTATGCTTACACAAACCTGCGAGATGTGTGGCGGCTCTTTAGCTATTGAAAGCAAAAAGGGCGAAGGCACAAAGTTATATTGTATTCTTAACTATGACAATATCGACCGCCCGCCGATGGGTGATATTGTTTCAACCATTCATCTTTTAATTGTCATGAACACTCACATTGACTTTAAATATACCCATATTATTAACGGAAAAACATTTGAGCTAGACACACGAGAAATAAAGGAAGTGCTTGATGGTGTTGCAATCGACAACCCCGATATTTCTTTTTGGCTCAAAGAAAGCATTGAGGACGGCATAAAAGAACTTTCTTAACAACCTCAGCCAAAAAGGAAAAACACTACTTAATAAAAACAGCCATACCAAACAAGGAGGCATTAAATGCATGTCAACTAGTAACGTTATGAGAATTCTAACATTCAAAGGCGGCATACATCCGCCCGACGGAAAATCCGCCACAAACGCAAGCCCGATAGATGTTATATTGCCGCCTACAGGCTGCGAAATGATATACCCTATGTCACAACATCTAGGTGCCCCTTGCGAGCCTATAGTTGCTGTCGGCGATAAGGTGCTTTTAGGTCAAACTATCGGTACAAGCAGCGCTTTTGTTTCGTCCCCGATTCACTCAAGCGTATCAGGTGTAGTTAAAGACATCCGAAAAGTATTAACCCCTACAGGCGTAACTTCTAACGCCGTAGTTATTGAAAACGACGGCGAGCTTAAAGAAATAGACACTATAAAATTAAACGAAAACTATGAGCAGCTTACCAGAGACGAAGTCTTAACAAAAATAAAAGAAGCCGGAATCGTTGGCCTCGGCGGCGCCGGGTTCCCAACCCATATAAAGCTGAATCCGCCACCTGAGAAAAAAATTGAATATATAATAGTTAATGCGGCAGAGTGTGAGCCTTATTTAACAACAGACCACCGGGTTCTGCTGGAAGAAACCGATAAAATTGTTATTGGGCTTCAAATAATGCTTTCGCTGCATAAAGGCGCTAAGGGTATAATAGCTATTGAAACAAACAAACCCGACGCCCTAAGCAAAATGTATGAATACTGCAAGCAGTTTAACAACATAGAGGTTGTGGGTCTTGTGCCTAAATATCCTCAGGGCGCTGAAAAGCAGCTTATATTCGCCTGTACGGGACGTGAAGTACCTTCCGGCGGTTTACCTGCCGACATCGGCTGTATCGTAGACAACGTGGATACAGTTATAGCTATCCACAGAGCAATCGTCCGGGGCCGGCCTCTTATGCGAAAGGTTGTAACCATAACCGGCGGCGCCGTTAAAAACCCAGGCAACTATAAGGTTCGCCTTGGTATGCCTCTTAATTTGTTGTTGGACGCTATCGGCGGCTTTAAAACCGAACCCTATAAGATTATTTGCGGCGGGCCGATGATGGGTGTTGCTAACTTTGATTTGACTGTACCTCTTGTTAAAACCTCCTCGGCGTTTTTAATGTGGACAGAGGAAGAAGCAAAACTTCCGCCGGAGAAAAACTGTATCCGCTGCGGCAAATGCGTCTCCTTCTGCCCTGCACGGATTATGCCCCTTGAGCTTAACCAAAACGTGCTTATGAACGAAGACGACCTTTTCCGCAAAAACAATGGCCTAGATTGTATCGAATGCGGAAGCTGCTCCTACGTCTGCCCAGCTAAAAGACATTTAGCTCAGTCTATAAGGGCA
>CAZEYG010000476.1:0-2019 GCA_964516575.1 uncultured Defluviitaleaceae bacterium | reverse complement strand
AAGCTGGCCGGTTAAAACGGGTTTAGAGTCTTCCGTAGCTACGGAAAAAATCGTGCGGCGAATCATGTTTTTTAGGGTTTGGCTGCTGATTGTTAGGCTTGTACCAGTATCAACCTGGGGCATAGCCGGGAATTCGTCACCTGCCAAACCAAGTATTTTAAATTCGCTTTTGCCGCATTTTATGGTTGTTACGTTGTTGTCCATAGTTGTTATATGTACGTCGTTGCCGGGGAAATCAGGCAGCTTTCTTATTATATCCGAAAAAACACGAGCCTCAAGAGCTATTGTTCCAGGTTCTGTTATTTCGGCCGGGATACGGCCGGTTTTGATAGCTATTTCTAGGTTGTTTCCCATTAGATAGAAGATGTTGTCCTCTGCTGTCAGAAGAATACATTCCAAAACCGGCAGCGTCGACCTAGTTGACGCCGCCCGAAGGACAATATTTATGTTATCCAGCAGCAGATTTTTTGGTACTCTTATGTTCATTTATTTGCCTCGCTTTCTAATACGCTAGGGTTTTTTCAACAGTCGGGTTTTGCCGTGGCTAAACAAACTAATATACAATATTTGTAGTAGTAGTAGTAGTAGGTCTGTGCAAATGGTGGAAAAGCCGTGGACGGCTTATAAAACGCTGGTTTGGGGTATGTAAAAGTAAGTGGATTAGCTGTGTAAAATATGCTGGGTTATGAACATAATCCACATAGGTGAAAAAAGAGTTAGCTTTTTCCACAAGTTATTAACAGGGTATCCACAGAAAATTGAACCTCCGGGGCTTCGCCCCGAACCCCACTTCTTTCTTGAAAGAAAGAAGCAAAGAACTTTTAGACAAACATCACAAGACAACCTTACTACTCGCCTTTAATCTGACGCTCTAGCTCAATAATTGTATTTTTAAGCTCGTTATCGTGCTCTAAATCCTCGGTAATTTTGTCGCAGCCGTGAATCACTGTTGAATGGTCTCGGCCGCCAAAAGCTGCGCCTATTTTAGGTAACGAAATATCCATCAGCTTACGGGACAGATACATTGAAATCTGTCTTGGGTGTGATATGTTTTGGTTACGTTTTTTGCTGCATAAATCGTCTTTTGAGATGTTGTAATATTTACTGACAACCTCTTGGATAAGCTCAACGCTGATTTCCTTCTTTTCGCTTTCACGAATTAAATCACGCAGGGAGCGCTCGGCCAGCTCGATAGTTATTTCTGTTTTACTGAGCTTGGAGTAAGCGTTAACCTTATTAAGGGCGCCCTCTAAATCACGTATGTTGGATATAATTTTTTTGGCGATAAAGCGGGTAACTTCTTTTGGAATCGTAAGGCCGTCAAGCTCTGCTTTTTTATCGAGAATCGCCGTTCTTGTTTCAAAGTCGGGGGCTGTTATATCAACTATAAGGCCGCAGCCAAACCGTGAGCGAAGCCTGTCCTCCAGGGTTTTTATTTCCTTAGGCGGCTGGTCGCTGGAAATTACGATTTGTTTGTTGGCGTCATATAACGTATTAAAGGTATGGAAGAATTCTTCTTGTGTACCTTCCTTTTCCGATAGAAACTGGATATCGTCTATGAGTAGAACGTCTATTTCCCGGTATTTGTTGCGAAAGGCTTGGTTTGTCCGATCCTTGATTGAGGTTATAAGCTCGTTTGTAAACGTTTCGGTTGAGACGTATAAAACCTTTGTGTTTGGGCTTTGCTCTAAAATAAAGTTACCTATAGAATGCATAAGGTGGGTTTTACCTAGGCCAACTCCGCCGTAGAGAAACAGTGGGTTATAGGTTGTCAGCCCGGGGCCTTCGGCAACAGCAACACAAGCGGCGTAAGCCAGCTCGTTACTTTTACCCCGGACAAAGGTTTCAAAAACATATTTTGATTTAATGTTTGATTTACCGGCTAGTTTTTCAAAGTTAGCGGCCTCGTCGGCTTCTGTTGAGTTTTTGTCCATCTCCTCGTCGGATAGGATTTTGACCTCGACATTAGAGCCGGTAACGGCTTTAAGGCTGTTTGTTATTTCGTATAAATAACGCTGT
>CAZEYG010000475.1:0-2021 GCA_964516575.1 uncultured Defluviitaleaceae bacterium | reverse complement strand
AAGGGCAACCAAGAGAGCCACGGACAGAACTTTCAAAAGCTCGGAAAGGATGATATAGACTTTTAAGGTGTGGAATCTACCACACCTTATTTAAATTGCAGTTACACCATTTGCGGCACAAATGGACGTATTACGCAAGCAATAATCCCTGCTCCTTGCACCTTGACAAACACCGCTCTCAAACGGTCATACCATTTTAATCTGATGGCTTGGACTTGTGTCTTTTTTATGAACCCTTCTCAATTCATGGGCGTGTTCTTGAATATTTACCCACAAAGCGGCACTTAGGCTTTCAAGTGGAACTTCAACTTTAAAGTGTGGAGAAGCTGATTTGATTTTTATTATAAGCTTTTGCTCACCATTGCACTCCATCTCTGAGCCAAGGATTATTGCCCCAAGCAAAGTTAAAAGACTAAGCCCTTCATCATTATCAATAAGAAGGTTAATGATTTCTGTTATGGAAGTAAATGGCGCAAGCTGCATTATATCGTACAAATTGTCTGATGACACTTCTTCACCAAACATCTCTATAACATCTTCAACAGTGTGGTCTTTTTTGCTTGAAAGCCAATGCATCAAACTTAATCTACGTACAGCTTCCGGGGATAATCCAGTTTGCTTACAAGCATCGGAAACAGCATGATTTCGGTCGGGCATAAGCCCTAGCAGGTAGTCAGCAGAAACATTGTATTTTTCGCAAATTGCCCTAAGCACACCTATATCAGGGGTTCGTGATTCCTGTTCGTAATAACTCATTGCCCCACGAGAAATGCCCACGCTGTCGGCAAACTCACCTTGATTTAATTTATCTTTGCGCAATTCACGTATACGAGTTGAAAATACATGTCTTAACATAGCTATATCCATTATATTCCTCCAAATGTTTGATTTTGGGTTAACTTGGTACTTGCCCAATATAAGTATTGCTCTAATTTTAATTATACCAAAACATTTGTGAGGTGTAAATATAATCGTTCATAATTGTTGTTCAACATTGTTGTATTGTATTGACATCCATGAATTTCCATACGATAATATAACATATGTGAAACGTTTACTGATAAATTCACAATCATAATAACTACATGTTTAAAACTGAATCCGCAGCCAATCAGATACAGAAGTAATACCAATTGCCTACTCTATCGGAGGTAGGGCGCAAGAGGTATTCTACTGCAAACTTACCCACTGCCAAACAAGGCACGGTATAGGAACGGGGTTGGAATGAAAGCGGGAAGCAACACAATAATACCGCTGGGCTATCCTCCGAATGTCATGGCAAAAAAATCTTAGGGAGGGATATTTTGAATAATTGCGCTATTTATAATGAAAATAGTGCGAAAGAAAATAACCATAAACCGAGCAACACATACACCAAACGTATTGGTTCAACTACATATGTTGTAACTGTAAATTTCAGCAACACGAGCAAAGAAACATTAGAGGACAAACTGTTAAGGTTAATTAATCGGGAGGTAGAGAATATTGTCTAATCTCCCAATCTTAATGTGCCGCAAAGGTTCAAAGCTGCAGGAAAGAGGCAGATATGAACGATTTTAAGAACAAAAAAATAACAGTTTTATATGAAAGGTTATCGGCAGAAGACGATAGGGACGGCGTTTCTAATTCTATTATCAGCCAGCGTAACTTGTTGGAAGATTACTCCGAACGCCACGGCTTTACACCATATGTACATATATCAGATGATGGATTTTCCGGCACTGGTTGGCAAAGACCGGGTTGGCAGGAGTTAATGGCAAAAATAGAAGCCGAAGAAGTGGCTTGCGTACTGGTGAAAGATTCCAGTCGCATAGGAAGGGATTTTTTAAGAGTTGGGCTGTTTCGTGAAATGTGCAGAGAAAAAAATGTGCGCCTTATCGCCGTAACAGATAACTATGACAGCGCAAATGGTGAGGACGATTTTTCACCATTTCGAGATTTAATGGCAGAATGGTATGCCCGAGACATCAGCAAAAAAATATCTTCTTCACTTCAAACAAAAGGACGCAAGGGCATACCCA
>CAZEYG010000474.1:0-2037 GCA_964516575.1 uncultured Defluviitaleaceae bacterium | reverse complement strand
GACCATGACAGAAAAAATCATATGGGTACACACTCCAAAGTGCAAAGAATGCCCATATAACTTAAAGCAGAAAGGATGTGCCCTAAAACAATGCCCGTACAGGAACAAGAAATAAAGATAGTGATGCGAGATCCGCATGAACTTATACCCTACGTTAACAACCCGCGGCACAACGAGGCTGCGGTAGAGGCGGTCGCCCGCAGCCTAAGAGCATTCGGGTTTAAGGTACCAATCGTAATTGATAAGCATGATGTTATTGTTGCCGGGGACACAAGGCAGAAAGCTGCGCTGCGTGAGGAATTGCCGCTGGTTCCATGTATCGTGGCTGACGATCTTACACCGGAGCAGATAATGGCCTATCGCTTGGCAGATAACAAAGTTGCTGAACTGGCCGAGTGGGACTATAAAAAATTGGAGCTTGAGCTTGACGCGCTTGCTGCACTAGATATTGATATGAGCATGCTTGGCTTTGATGGAGAAACATCGAGCTTTATAGATGATCTGCTAAAGGAAGAATTTGCTTTTACAGCCGATTCAGAACACTATTCTGTTACTTTTTTATTTGATAAGTGTCATAAGGATGAAGTAATTAGCTACATAAAAGCGCACGGAAAAGAGCAGCTCGTTGAACTGATATTGGAAGAGGTGTGCGCCGATGCCTGAGTGTGGCAGTCAAGTAATACTATGTGGTCTGCCAATAAGGTTTGACACATATAGAGGATGTTCGCACGGGTGCAAATACTGTTTTGTGCAGAGGAAATTTGACATTAATTCAGTAAAGCCTTATGAGTCGGTTAATGCGCTGGTGTCTTTCATACAGGGGGAACGCACGCAGGAAACAAGCTGGTGCGACTGGAAAATCCCGCTGCACTGGGGCGGTGTAAGCGATCCGTTTCAGCCAGCCGAGGCTACACATGGCAATAGCCTAAAATGCTTAAAGATTCTTTGCGAAACACAATATCCGTTTGTGGTATCAACCAAAGGTTATTTGGTTGTAGAAGCTCCATATCTTGAGCATATAAGCAACGCTAATTGTGTCGTGCAGATAAGTGCTGTTTGTGAGAAATACGACGTTATGGAGCCCGGTGCTCCGTCGTTTGTTGAACGCTTGCTAATAATAGAGAAGCTGTCAAAGATGGCTCAGCGCGTCATCGTTCGTATACAACCATATATGTGCGAAGTATTTAACGAAGTTAAGCAAAGTGTACGGCTGTTTGCAGAAGCGGGAGCCTTTGGCATTGTTGTTGAGGGCATGAAGTTTCTTAAAAAGAAAGAGGGGCTTGTCAAAGTCGGAGCTGATTACATATATAAGCTCGATACGCTTAAATACCACTTTAGTATACTACGGCAAATTGCACATGAAAATATGCTGAGATTTTATGTGGGCGAAAATAGGCTAAGAGGTTTTGGGGATGATTTGACATGCTGCGGTATAGATGGCTTACCGGGATTTAGGCCAAACGATGTGAATATTTGTCATATGGTCAATGGTGCAGCACCAAATATTACGGATACGATGAGAGTTAAGGGAACGGCGATGTGTTTTAAAGCTATTGACCAAAAAACAGAAGCGTCAAACGCTTTGAAGCAGAGCTCATTTATAGATACTATGCTGGAAAAGTACAATGCCAAACCTGATTATTACAAGAAACTTTTTGGGAAATAACAAAATGTGACGGGGGTGCGGTAACACCCCGCGCCACCACGCCAGAGAAAAGCCCTCTGACGCAGATAGTTTTATGCTCCGAAGCTTTACTATCTGCACCGATTATATATCAATTCAGAGGTGCATTTCAATGGCAAATAAGGAAGATAGAGAAGATATCCGCGCCGCTCTATATAAAAAAGCGGTCGGTTACGAATATGACGAAAAGGAAATCGTGCTGGATCGCAACGGTCAGGCACAGGGAAAAGTGAAGGTCACTAAAAAACATGTACCGCCGGATATGTCGGCATTAAAAACCGTAATGCGTTTGATGCGCTCCGGCGAGTGGTGAGGTGGTAAGGATGAATGGGCAAGCCAAAAGACCCGAATCG
>CAZEYG010000473.1:0-2037 GCA_964516575.1 uncultured Defluviitaleaceae bacterium | reverse complement strand
CTTTTAGTTCCTTGTATTTGGAGCCGACCTTGCTGCCGCTGCGGACAACACCACCGGGGAAGGGCAGAATCACGCCAGGGACTTTACGCATTTCAATAACGGCTTTTTCGGCGGCCGCTAATGTGTTTTGTAGGCTGTCACCAAGGATAAGTAGGTTTCCGTCAACTCCGTCTGAAAAAAAACCGATGCTTTCTTCTACCAAAAATTCCCCTTCCATAACAGGTATACGCCAAAAGCGGCGGCCGCCTATCAGTTTACTGGATTGGCGTCCGTCACCGAAATACCTTAGCTTACTGCCTATTTGTATTCGCCCGCCTTTTTCAAAACCGTCAAACAGAGCAGTTGTAGGGCAGGTCATAACGCATTGGCCGATTCTGTCAAGGGCTTGTTTTTCTAGCTGTTCTAGAGAAGCGGCAAAAACCAGCACGGAAACAGCAGGCCGCCCATCGGGCCCAGAAGTTAATACCGACTCCACATCGGCTTCGCAACCACAAGCGATTACCGACGTGGCAAAGCCGGTTGCCTTACTGGCAGCTTCCATAACCCATTCATTAGAAGCTGCCGTTATAATAAATCGGGCTCCAAACATTCGGAAACCTTCTGAATAAGTATCTTCTATTCTAACTCCATTTATCTCCATATCCTTAAGCAAAAGCTGCTAAGTTATCCTCTGACCTTTACAAGACAATCAACAACATATTTAAGCTCTTCTTTAGTATGGGAAGCGCAAACCTGGGTGCGGATTCTAGCTTTGCCCTTTGGAACGACAGGATATGTGAAGCCGATAACGTAAACCCCTTGCTCATACATTTTTGCGGCGGTTTCAACGGCTTTAACCTCGTCGTAAATCATTATCGGAACAATGGGGTGAACGCCGTCGATGATGTCAAAGGAGTTTTCCTTTAGAAGCTGACGATAGTATTTGGTGTTTTCCTCTAAAACGTCACGTCTGTCGGTACATTCAGTAAGCATGTCGATAGCACGGATTGTGCCAGAGACTATGGCCGGGGCTAATGTGTTGGAGAATAAATAGGGGCGGCTTCTTTGCCTTAAAAGCTGGATTATTTCCTTTCTTGCAGAGGTATAACCACCGCTTGCGCCGCCAAGAGCCTTGCCGAATGTGCCTGTTAATATGTCAATCCGGCCCATAACGCCGTTATACTCATGAGTACCTCGGCCGCTTTTGCCTACAAAACCAACAGCGTGACTGTCGTCTACCATAACAAGCGCGTCAAACTCTTCGGCTAAGTCGCAAATAACCTGTAGGTTTGCAATAGTGCCGTCCATGGAAAACACGCCGTCTGTTACAATCAGCTTTATGCGGCAGGCCTTAGCGGCGTTAAGCTGAGCTTTCAAGTCATCCATATCATTGTTGGCGTAACGGAAGCGGGAAGCCTTGCAAAGGCGTACGCCGTCTATAATGCTTGCATGGTTAGAGGCATCGCTTATAATAGCGTCCTCTGCCGTAAGTAATGTTTCAAAAAGGCCGGCGTTTGCGTCGAAGCAGGAGGTATAAAGGATAGTGTCCTCCATGCCTAAAAACTCGCTCATTTTTGCTTCAAGTTGCTTATGGATATTCTGTGTGCCGCAAATAAACCTTACCGATGAAAGACCGTAACCCCATTTATCATAACTTGCCTTTGCGGCGTTTATAATAGATTCGTCGTCGGCCAGCCCAAGATAGTTGTTGGCACACATGTTTATAACCTTGCCTTTTTCAGTGCTTATAACCTTGCTTTGTGGGGTAAGCAGAACACGTTCTTCTTTATATAATCCTTTTTCTTTAATATCCGATAGTTCTTTGGAAAAAATGTCAAGTGCGCCTTTCATAAAGACATCTCCTTAATAAGTAAAATATATATGTCTGACCAATCCATAATAACCTTGCCGGAGTGGCCTGAGCTCATGGCTTCAAAAGCTTTCTCATAATCCCTTATGCTGAATCGGTGGGTAACAACCGGGGAAATATCAAGGCCGCTTTCAAGCATAGTTGTCATTTTATACCATGTTTCATACATTTCACGTCCGTAAATGCCT
>CAZEYG010000472.1:0-2046 GCA_964516575.1 uncultured Defluviitaleaceae bacterium | reverse complement strand
GTACAGCTCGCCCAGCTTGTTGATGTACAAATAAGCCTCTCTTATAATGAAAAAGAGCGCATAAATAATAGGCATTTGAAGCAGAAGGGGAAGGCATCCTTTAAGTGGGCTTACGCCGTGTTTCCTTTGGAGCTCACTTACTTCCACGTTCATACGCTGTTTTTGCTCTGGATCTGTCTTTCCTTTGTATTTGTCCTGTATTTTTTTCATCTCTGGCTGAATTAGACGCATTTTCAGCATGGATTTTTGCTGATTAGCGGCCAATGGCAGCATTAAAATACGCACAACGATTGTAAACAAAATAATCGTAATACCGAATGTGCCGTGGGTGAAAATAGAGCTTACGAAATCGAATAATGCGTTGCAAATATAGCCCAGCGCCGCAGCGATAGGGCCTACAATTTTGCCCGGTGTTTTCAGGGTTGATACCTGAGGGGCGTCGGCGGATAACAGCATAAGTGCGCTGTTTGCAAACGCCTGGAAGTTATTAAGTATGCTAAACAACTGAAGTTTCCTCCTAAAAAAATCGCCTGTCTATATGACGGCTTAAGGCACAGGATCGTATCCGCCTCTACAAAATGGGTTGCATCTAATAATTCTTTTAATAGACAAAAGAGCTCCCTTAAACGCGCCGTATTTTGTAACCGCCTCAAGCGCGTAAGACGAGCATGACGGATAAAAACGGCAGCAAGGCAGTTTTAAAACGGAAATATATGTTCTGTAAAATTTGATTAAGGATAACAATATTGTTTTCATTGTTCCTTATAAAGGTTAAGCTTTTGGAACAGCTTCACCATCGAGCGATCAAAATTGAACTTGATGTTCAACTAGTGCCTTCAGCATAATTTGATTCTTTGGCATTTGTGCGCGCGATAAATATAATATCGTAGCCGCCTTTAAGGCCGTCTTCCATCAGACGATAATTTTCTTTTATTAGCCTTGTTTTATGGCTTCTAACAACACTCTTTCCGACCTTTTTGCTTACGGATACACCAAGCCTGTTAGAAGCCCTTCCGTTTTTTAAGATATACATGACCAAAAAATGATTGGCAGCCGATTTGCCTCTGTTGTACACAGTTTTAAACTGATAGTTTTTTTTAAGGCTTTCCAACAAAAAACACGCCCTTATTTAAACGTATGCGCACCATTTACGCTGACAAAACTTTTCTGCCTTTTCTTCTTCTTGCGGCCAACACTTTTCTGCCGTTTGCTGTTCTCATTCTTTTCATGAAGCCGTGTTCTCTGCTTCTCTGTCTTTTCTTAGGCTGATATGTCCTTTTCATTCGCGGTCGCCTCCTAACTTGTTTTATTAAAGCTTATATCATTATAGTAAAACAGCATTTCCATGTCAAGAAATAAAATTGTTTTGATTGAGTTTTGGGACGGGTTTATGGTATACTGTCTGTGATTATGTGTAACTTATACACATTTTGTGGAAAACACTGTGGATAAAGCCATGTATACGGGCCAAAATTTTCTAGCGGACAAGGGTTAGGCTGTGAATATTTTTTTCCACATGCACAGGGGGTAGAAATGGAAGCAAAGCAACTTTGGGACACAACATTACATATTTTAAAGGGAGAAGTATCGCCTGTAAGCTACGACACATGGATATTGACCCTTACGCCTATTGGGGAGGATGGGCGCAAGTTTACGCTGCAAACGTATGATTCATTTGCCAAGGAAATGATTGAGAGCAGGCATTTATTACTCATTCAAAACGCGCTACGGGAAGCGTCCGGCGTTTCTTATGAGGTTGATATAGTAACTCCGTCGTCCGCAAAAACGGAGACTATACAACTTAGCCCGCAAGGCGCGGAATCTAAGGCTAATTTGAATCCTAAATATACGTTTGAGTCTTTTGTAGTCGGGGCAGGAAACCGCATGGCCCACGCGGCATCAGTGGCGGTAGCCGAGGCGCCGGCAGAGGCGTATAACCCGCTGTTTTTATACGGCGGTGTTGGCCTTGGAAAGACGCATCTTATGCATTCGGTAGCGTTTCATATTTTATCGAACAACAGAAACTCCAAGGCGTTATACGTGTCT
>CAZEYG010000471.1:0-2050 GCA_964516575.1 uncultured Defluviitaleaceae bacterium | reverse complement strand
TTTTTGTTATTATAAGATATAATTGATTTGAAAAAGTTAGGAGGAAATTTGATGGGTGAAGTCATTGTAATAACATCCGGCAAGGGAGGTGTAGGAAAAACTACAGCTTCTGCAAATATCGGAACAGGTTTAGCTGCCTTAGGTCATAAGGTTGTGATGATTGATGCCGATATCGGACTTAGAAATCTTGATGTTATTCTAGGTCTTGAAAACCGGATTGTTTATGACTTAATAGATGTTATAGAAGGTAATTGCAGGCTAAAACAAGCTCTTATAAAGGACAAGCGGTTCCAAAACATGTTTTTGTTGCCGGCGGCGCAAACGAAGGATAAAAACGCCGTAAACCCAGAACAAATGTATAAACTGTGCGATTCTTTGAAAGAAGAGTATGACTACATAGTTATCGACTGTCCTGCTGGCATAGAGCAGGGCTTTAAAAACGCCATAGCCGGCGCTGATAGAGCTATTGTAGTTACTACCCCTGAAGTATCTGCCGTTCGTGACGCCGACAGAATCATTGGTCTCTTGGAAGCAAGTGAGCTGACTAACCCAACGCTTATACTTAACAGAATACGTGTTGATATGGTGGCAAGAGGTGACATGATGTCCTTAGAGGACGTTACTGAGGTTTTAGCTATTGACGTTCTCGGAATAGTACCTGACGACGAAAGCATTGTTATTTCCGCAAACAGAGGTGAGCCTGCCGTTTTGGACGAAAACTCAAAAGCAGGACAAGCCTTCCGCAACATAACTAAAAGGATTACAGGTGAAAGCATCCCTCTAATGGACTTAACCTACGACAAAGGCTTCCTAGAAAAATTAAAAAAATTATTCCGATTCGGAAATTAAAGGAATGAGAAAACGATGGATATATTTAGCTTGTTTTCAAAAAAGACAGCTTCTAAAAACATAGCCAAAGACAGGCTTAAGCTGGTTCTTATCCATGATAGGGTTAACTGCTCTACTCAGCTTTTGGAAATGTTAAAGGTAGATATAATAAAGGTAATCTCAAACTATATGGAAATCGACGAAGAAGAGCTGGATATTAGAATTTCTCAGACGCCTTCTGAAACTAATGGCAATGTTCCCATGTTATGCGCCAATATACCTATAAAGGCGATGAAAAAATAAAGGAATAATATGGAGCAGCCTAATAAAGGTTTGGTTGTTTAATGAAAAGGCAATTTCAATCATTTGATTTTTTGTTATTTTTTTTAGTATGTGCAGTTTCAATTTTTGGTATAATACTAATTAAGAGCGCTACCTATGACAGCGTTAACCCGGATGGGTTGTCCAATTTGTTTTGGCTGCAAACCATATGGTTCGGAACAGGTATAGTTCTGCTTCTGGCTGCTGCTTTTATTGATTATCATTTTATTTGTAAGTTTTATGTTATAATTTATGCTTTAAACTATATCTTATTAATACTTGTTATATTTTTAAGCAAAAGTTCCAGCTTTAGATGGCTTAGAATAGGCGAAATAGGAATTCAACCCTCTGAATTTGCTAAGCTTTTTACAATTATTTTTTTAGCTAAATTCATTGATAAAAATCAAAAATCCATTAATGAACCGTTAGTTCTTTTGCTTATTATTGCAAACGCTGGAATTTCTTTTTTACTCGTTAAGGAGCAGCCTTCTTTATCCGCAAGCCTTGTAATTTTGGCGATACCTGCGGCAATGCTCTTTGTTGCAAAGGTTAGCTATAAATACATCATACCTGCCGTTGTTTCGGTAGGAGCTGTTATTGGCTTAATATACTGGGACATTAGAAGAGCAGAATATTTATTTATAGATAAAATACTTGAAGACTATCAAATAAAGCGAATATTAACTTGGCTGAACCCCGACCCTAAAGATCCTCTGTATTATCAGACACAGCGTTCGATTGAAGCTATAGCTTCCGGCCAGCTAACAGGTAAAGGATTGGAGCAGGGGATGTTAACCCGGGCACGGTATGTTCCCTTTCCATATAACGACTTTATTTTTTCGGTTCTCGGGGAAGAGCTTGGGTATATTGGTTCTATTGCGTTGTTGGCGATTATGCTTAT
>CAZEYG010000470.1:0-2057 GCA_964516575.1 uncultured Defluviitaleaceae bacterium | reverse complement strand
AACCTTTTCGAGTATAGTCTTTTGCTTATAATTTTTTGCCTTTGCAAGAACATATTTTGCGCCTTGCTCCTTTGCGATGAGGGTAGCCATTGTACTGGATTCTACGTTTGTGCCGATAGCTACAATTACAACATCGAAATTACCTAGACCGAGCTTTTTCATTGCAATTTCGTCTGTAACGTCCACCTGAACAACATGGGTTGCAATGGCCGACATATCCTGAACAATGTCCTCGTCAGTATCGCAGGCAAGCACATTAAACCCATTTTTTGACAGGGTGCGTACAATACTTTGACCGAAACGCCCAAGCCCAAGCACTGCAAATTGTTTTGTTTTTGCCATTTTAATAATCGCTCTCCTAAATTTTATATAACTTGCTTGAATTTTTTAACCAACAATAACTTTCTCTTCAGGATATTGTATGCTTTTATCAGCAGACATTTGACGCATAGTTAAACCAACAACAACGGTTATAGGCCCAAGCCTACCTAAAAACATGCATATACAAATTATCGCCTTGCCAATAAATGACAGGTAAGGTGTTATACCCAAGGTTAAGCCGACAGTACCAACAGCCGATACCGCCTCGAAGAGGAAGGCTACAAAATCCGCTCCTGTGGCTATATTCCTTTCGGTTATGCAAAGAATCATCGTTGCTGCTAGGATAGCCGTTAAATTCATAATAACAACTGCAAGAGATTTTTGCAATATATAAATCGGAATACTTTTATTATGAGATTCAATTGTGCTTTTTCCTTTAACAACAGATAATACGGAAATTATTATTATACTTAATGTTACGGTTTTAACACCGCCGGCAGTTCCGCCCGGAGAGCCGCCTATAAACATCAAAATCATTGTCATAAGCTTAGAATCCGGATTTAGGTATTCTTGAGAAATAGTATTAAACCCGGCTGTTCTGGGAGTAACCGACTGAAAAAGGGAAGCAACAAATTTTTCAAATACATTTAACTCACCCATAGTTAACGGATTATTAAATTCAGAAGCAAAAAAGAAAATTGTTCCTAATACAATCAAAAACAGAGAAACTTCAAGGACTATTTTGCTGTGTAATGACATTCTATTATACGAATTAGAGAACGTAAAGTTTTTGTCTGATTTTAAGCCTTGAAAAATTTTAATAACGTCAAACCAGACGGCAAAACCCAAGCCCCCAAGAATAATAGCCATGATTATGGTTAAGGAAATTATAACGTCTTTAACATATGGCATGAGGCTGCTTGAGCCTATAATATCAAAGCCGGCGTTGCAAAAGGCCGACACAGCATGAAAAATCCCTAGGCCTATGCCGGAGACAACAGGTTGCCCATATCCGAATATAAACCTTAAGGATAATATAAAAGCAGCTAGTGCCTCGCAAGTAAATGTACATATTACAACATTTCTAGCTAGGCGCACCATGCCGGTTAAGTCGTTTTGATTAAGAGATTGCTGAATAACAAGCCGCTCTTTCAGGGTTATTTTTCTGCCCGTAAAAATAACCGCTGTTGTAAATATACTCATAAAACCCAAGCCACCAACCTGTATGAGAAGCAGTATAACTATTTTGCCAAAAACAGACCAGTGCTCTAGGGTGTTTACAACGACAAGACCTGTTACGCAAACAGCGGAGGTTGACGTAAAAAAAGCGTCCAATAAATTAGTGGCGGCTCCGCTTCTGCTTGCTATAGGTAATGATAATAACAAAGCTCCGACTATAATTACAAGCAAAAAGCCGTAAACAATGATTTGAGTTGTCTTTAGCTTTGATACATAATCGGTTATTCTTTCTTTCAAGCTAAATGATACTTCTTCTTCGGCCATTTAATCATCTCCATAAATCTTGCCATGAGAGTACATGAGAGTATTATAGCACATTAAATCCAATAAACAAGAAGCAAAATTTTTTTTAATACATTTATAAACTAATTATATTATATGCATAGGCATACGGCAATAATAGATATTGACATCAATGTAATTGTATTGTAAAATTACAGTGTAAGTGAAATTATTACAGTGAACCTAAAGCAATCAGAGGTATAAAATGGAATCAA
>CAZEYG010000469.1:0-2061 GCA_964516575.1 uncultured Defluviitaleaceae bacterium | reverse complement strand
AACGTAACTGATGAATCAGAGCTTGAAAAGGATAACAACCTTAGGGCGGCTGAAAGGGAATATAACGATGCCCGCACAGAAATGGCCAAAAACATGAGAAGCGCTTACCATAACGTACAACAGCTTCAACAGAGGGATAAAACCCTTGAGCTTGATTTGCAAAAGGCTACTAATGATTATTATAGTATGCTGGCTCGTTATGAAGCAGGTTTTGTAACAATGTATGAGGTTAATATGTCAAAACTCGCAATACTTCAAGCTGAAATCGAACTGGCTAAAAATGCTTATAAATATTCAAACCTTGTGTTCATGCTTGAAAGACCATATCTTTTAGGAAAAAGCAGTTAGTCGTTAAAAAGTCATCTAAAAAAGCTATCCATTGAGATAGCTTTTTTACTTTTTGCGACGGAGTAGCTCATTGCTACAAATAAAAACTTACCTTATTTAGAGCATATTCGGCGAACTCGTTTTCTTCGTTTAGGCTTACTGATTTTTTGAATAAAATATTTGCTTTTCTATACTTCTCGCTGTTAAAACACATAACACCTCTGTTATATGCTAAAGCTGAGCGAAATTCACGCTTAGAAAGCTGTAAAACAATATGGGCAAGGCCGGCGGCACAAGCTATAATACTTGCTATAATAAGCAATTGTATGTTTAGCTGAAAGCTGACCAAGACGGCTATTAAACCGGCAAGCCCCAAAAGAACGTTTATCTTCATAGGCGCAAAGGGCAAAACATCATTAGAAGCTCTTTCGGAGACGGCTGTATTTTCCTTTTCAAAGGAATATACCTTTGACTTGGTATTAAGCTGGTCATAGTTTGCGGGTCGTGGCCGTGGTGTAGGCACCTTAGCTGTACGCTTTAAGATTTCAAACTGGGATATTCTGTTATCAAGCAGCTTAAATAAAATATGAATCTCGTTTTTAAGGTTTTGACCTTTAGCCGATTGAACCTGTTTCGATATATTAAGCAGATAAAACCTATTTTGCTCATAAGAATCAAGGGGCACAATTACGATAAGGTTGTCGTTTTCGTCGTAAGAAATGTATGTCCGCATAATATACCCGTCTGTATCCGTAACATTCATAGTATCCCGGTTGACGGAGCTTTTGTTCAGCGGTATGTTAAACCGAATATACCAATAAGCTCTTTCTGTAGGCTCGTTTATGTCAACATGAATCTTACCTTTTAAACTTGGGATAGATGTTGATATACGAATATTCTCATTCTTCAATTTAATCAGCCCTTTTAGTTGATACAAACTTTATGCTTACTTAACATACATGGCATAAGTATAATAGTCACCGCTTCCTCGTCTTGTTCAATTAGACGACGAAAACTGACTTCGTGTTTATTAAGGATAATCTATTATTATTCTTTCACAGACGGCGCCGTATTATTTATTATAAATCCTAAAACAGCGCCGCATAATCCACCTGCTATATGAGTAAGGTTAGATATATTATCGTCCATAATAAACCCATTGTAGATTTCTCTGCCTATATATATAAATATTACAAGGATAAGCGTTAGGGGAATGCTTCCTTTTTGTACGTTTACAAAGGAGCTTAGAACAATAAGCATAAAAACAATGCCGCTGGCGCCTAAAAGAGCGCTGTTAAAAAATGTAATATTCAAAAGCCCCGTAACTAACGCCGTAACAGCTATCATAATCATTAAAATTTTAGGGCCGTATTTTTCCTCAAGCATGGGCCCGATAATAAGCAGCAAAAGCATATTCCCAAAATAATGTGAAAAGTTTGCGTGCCCCAAAACATGAGAAAAAACCCTTATATATGCCAGTGGGTCAGAAAATGAGCTTTTATAAACGCTGAATAAATAAAAGGTAGAAGCGCCCTTTGTTATATAACCAATGGCTAAGGTAATAAAACAAAAGGCCGCATAGGTTAAAATAACAGGTGAATTATAATGGATTTTTTTAGGTAAACTCAATTAAACCACCTCTTAGCCATAAGCTCTAGGAATAACCTACATCATCTGCACAGCCCTATGCAGCTTTGGCACTACCTGCTTTTTCCTTGAAATTACGCCAGGTAG
>CAZEYG010000468.1:0-2065 GCA_964516575.1 uncultured Defluviitaleaceae bacterium | reverse complement strand
AAGGATGTGGAGACTGCACCGTTTTTGTCTCGGCACTTCGGGCCAATTTGGCCCGAAGTTGTTATATCCGTATTTCCCGCACCTCACGTTCCATCATGTGAGCGTAGCGCATGGTAAACAGTGTGCCGCCCTTATCCCGGCCATCGTAAACGGCGATAACTCGACTGGACAGAGCCACCATGTAACGGTTGCGGTTCATAAAGCAATCGCTGCTGTACTCCTCCTGCTGCACCTTGATACCGTTGCAGCCCTCAAAGCACATGCGGAAAAGTGGGTCTGTCGTGTTAAGGCGGTTACGGTATGGGATGGCCGCCTCTAAAAACAGTTCGGGGTGCTGTGCTTTCTGCTCAATGACCAGCTCGGCAAAGAGCAAGTCCACCCCCTCGGCCATGCCGGAGATAAAGGTGGTAAAGCCGTCTGCAATAGCCCCCTCAATTTCCTCTTTCAGTTTGGTTTTTACATACTCCATTTTGTCGGCGGGGATGTCTCTGTGTCCTGTGACACAACAGGCTTTTTCGCTCATTTTCGTTCCTCCTTTACATTTCCTTATATTGGCGTTGTGCCCAGTATTGAGCATAACGCTATATGCCCATTATACGGCATACTAAAAGAAAGTAAAGGAAGTGATGAAAAATGATGTCTTACAGGCCATTATGGGAAACAATGCGGAAAAAGTCTGCAACAACATATACTTTAAGAGCCAAAGGCGGCGTCAGCGGGTCAACACTTTTGCGATTGCAAGGCGGACAATCCGTATCAACAAATACGTTAGAGGCTCTTTGTAAAATACTAGACTGCACAGTATCTGAAATCGTGGAGTATGTCGCAGATGAGGAGAAGTAACATCGGGCCAATTTGGCCCGATGTATAGCAATCAAAAGCCTAATGTTGAAATGACAAATTATTATAGTTAGGAGTAAAACAGTCGTGAGCAGTATACAAGATATTGTTGATTACAGAATACCAACAATACGTAATAAAAAATTAGTTGACCCTCATGTTGTCATCGTTGGCGCAGGTGCATCTAAGGCAGCTTGTGCCACGGACAAGCGAAATTGCTCTGTCCCACTTCTGAAAAACATTCTTGAAGTTTTATCTGTTGACGAGCTATTACTTAAGTATGGTTTTATTGCCAAAGACATCAGTGATTTTGAAGAGTTTTATTCTGATATTTATGGAAATCCCATATATGAGGCACTATGTCTTCAACTTGAATGTGAAGTATATAATTATTTTTCAAAATTAGAGTTACCGGACGATGTTAATCTTTATGATTACTTGATTTTATCGTTAACAAGCAAAGATTTGATTATTAGTTTCAACTGGGATCCATTTTTGTTGCAAGCGTATAGGCGAAATATAGAAGTAAGCAATTTGCCACAGCTTGCTTTTTTGCACGGCAATGTAGGGGTTGGTATATGCAATACATGTAGAGTGAAAGGGTATTATGGATATGATTGTCCAGAGTGCTATTCCAAACTGGAAAAAATGCCATTACTATACCCCATTGGGCAAAAAGACTACAACAGCAATTCAGTCATAAGAAACGAATGGAGAATTGCTGAGGAATATCTCCATAAAGCAGCAGGGGTGACCATCTTTGGCTACGGAGCACCTTTCACGGATAATGCCGCGGTTGAATTGCTAAAACAAGCACTGCAAAAAAGTAACACCAAAGTTATTTGCCCCGTTACAATTATCAACTTGTTTTCTGTAAAAGAAGAACAACTTAAAAAATGGAGTGCATTTTACGACCCAACTATGACCACTTATGTGGATAAATTTCAAGACACTATGCTTTGGCAAAATCCAAGGGTAAGTTTGGAGACATTATTTGATGCCATACTCCAGCAGCACCCTAGGGGGAATTTCAAAAGCCTAAAAAATTTCAGTTCTCTAACTGAATTGCAGGAGTTCATACAAACAATAAATGAATTTGAGTTGTGGCTTCCAGAAGGCAGTAATGATTTTTAGTGAAAGTGAGAGGAGCACAGCAATTTGCGTTCCTCTCACTTTTTTACTGTCCTATAATTGCTGCAAGCTGCTTTAGCACCGCCTCCACTTG
>CAZEYG010000467.1:0-2083 GCA_964516575.1 uncultured Defluviitaleaceae bacterium | reverse complement strand
TCGGCCTTATCCGGCGTTATAAAGCTACCTCTAGCTTTTCTGAACATTGTCGCACGAAAATGAAGATTACCTTCGTCCCACTCTTCCAAATAATTTTTATTAACAGATGCCAAAGGCTCGCAAATTCCAGCATCAAAAATCTTTAAATCGTCTATCCATAAAATCTCGCTTAATGCCTGTTTCCTTGTACGCCGGTTGCCGATGGTAAGTCTTATTACGCAGTTACTTATGTGGTCGGGAAAAACAAAAACATAATTTGTAGAAGAAAAAAATCTTTGAGCGGCATTAATATCTAGTCTGTAGAGGTCATACAATTTTTCGGCTATTGAATCAAAGTTTAGTGCCATAATATTGACTCCCTTCTTTATACTATTTCCAATTTTAGAAACAGTATCATAGTCTAATTATTAAATTATTTAGGCCAACCGAATATCTGTAATCAACTGATTTTGCTATTCCCTTCACCATGTTTATACCTATGTTGTAAAAATTTTTGTCGTTTTGACTCCATTCAAAGGAGAGAGGATTAAACCTGATTCCGTCGTCTCTTATTCTAAGTGTCAGCTCATTGTCAGTTATAATAAGCCTTATGTCGAGAAAATGCTCTTTGTTATCTTTAAAGCCGTAGTATACGACGTTACCGGCCATTTCCTCGGTACCTAACGCTATATAATAGGCTTTTTTGGCTGGCACGCCGTTGTTTAGGCAAAAATTTTGGATTTTTTCGGAAACACTTGTGACCTGATTTAAGTCGTTTGCTATTGAGATATCAATAATTCTTCCTTCACGGTTAACTGAACTCAAGAAAAGCCTGCTTGGAATAAGCGTAAATCTGCCGGTTTTAAGCCCTACAACCAGTACGATTACAATATATGTAAGAAGCTCCGCCATTAAAAAACTTAGCCATATAGAATACTCTTTTAAAAGACCGATAAATAAAAATATAGAAACAGCCACAAACAAAAACCCTTTGCAAACGCTGATAATGTTTGCAAGAAACGGCCTGCCGCTGCTTTGATAGGCAATCATTAATGTTAAATTTAAAACTGATAAGGGAAAACTCATTGAATAAAGCCTTATGGCGTTTACGGTCATTGTTATGTCTGAAACGTTAAATAATCTTGAAATGGGATCTGCTAGGACGGCGACAATAAAGCTTGTAACAATTGAGATTAAAAGACCGGTTTTGAGCGCATTTTTTATAGCATAGTTAATGGCCGTATCGTCACCTTCCCCGGCAAAAATCCCAATCATTGGGGCGATACAATTACCAATTCCTAGGAGCACGGCTAAAACCATAATATTCACGTTGCTAATAACAGCAAATGCCGTTAAGGCTCCGGAAACGCCTAAAAAGGTTATTGTGGCGTTAATAAGCCATGTTCTGCCTGTGCTTGCAAACATGGTTATTGCTCCCGGCATACCTTGATTTAATATGTCGATTACTTTGCTTAGTGTACGTAAGGCCTTTAAACTGAACCTAAATGAATTTCTGCTAGTAAAAAAGTGGATACACCCTACGAGCAAGGCGGCTAAATAACCTATAGAAGTAGCCAACCCTATGCCAAACATACCCATATTAAACACAAACACAAGAATAAAGTCAAGGGATATATTTACAACACTCATTATTAAAACACATAAAAGCGCTAGTTTTGGGTTTGAATCAGCCCGAGTAAAGCCGATTACTACATAACAAATTATTATTGGAAAAGCGCCTGTAAGTAGACCGTAACCGTAACTCTTAGCAAGATCAGTAAGCTCACCCTTGCCGCCCAATATGTATATAAGCTCTGTCATAAACGAAAAGCCCAAAATCATTAAAACCACGGATACTATCCCCGAAAAAACCCAAACAAGGGTAAAAATTTCGTTTGCTCTGTCAGGCTGGTTTTTTCCGAAATATATGGCGGCCAGTGTTGTGCCGCCTTGGCTTACCAGCGAAGCAACAGCGGATAACAAGAAAAATATTGGGCTGGCAACAATCATAGCCTGAAGGGCAAGACCGCCAAGGATGTTTGACACTACAACCGAATCAATAATCATACCAAGAGTTGCTGCCAAAATCATTAGTATAGAAGAA
>CAZEYG010000466.1:709-2084 GCA_964516575.1 uncultured Defluviitaleaceae bacterium | reverse complement strand
CATCAGCTAAAAAACCTTCCCATGTTACACCCCAATTACCCGCCCTAATTTCCATCGGGCAATTTTTACCGCTCCAACGGTTGTGTTGTACAACCCTATCAATGGTGAGGTTATGCTTTTTAAGCAAGGATGCGACAAGTTCGGCGGCATTTTTGCACGCTTGCGGGAAGCCCGCTCTGTCGTTGTCGCATATCTCAATTCCAATAGATTGCGTGTTTCCTGCGCCGCCGCCATCTCCTGCGTGCCAACACTGGGCATTATCTTCAAAACTTTGGTATACGCCATCTTTGTCTACTGTATAATGCCATGAGGTTTGACCGCCGCCACTTCCACCGTACAAATAATTTGCGTGCATAGCGGCATCTGCTCCGGCGGCATAATTTCCCGTGTTGTGGATAGTTATGTAGTTTATTTTGCTCATTTTGCTGTTTGGATTGTTTTTCAATCCGGCGGGACAAATTTTTCTGACAATGTTAATCATAGCTAAACCCCTTTCTTTTCATCTTTTGTGAATTGGACATCGTTATTATCCTTATTTCCATTCATGTAACTTTCAGATAATGCGTTGGATTTGCTTTCCGCTTCCTTTTCTATTTTTTGCTTGACGGTATGAAGTATTGTGGATAGAAAAGGCACAGCAACGCCAATTTCCTGTAGGTTTTCCAAAATTGAAATACCCTCGGTTGATATTAAATAACAAACAGAGAGGATGCCGAACACTCCATTCCATGCAAAATGCACGTTAAATTCAACTCCAAATTGAAAAATCATATAGTCAATTCCAAACGCAAGCCCAACCAAGAAAAAATAAGATACTTTTTTGATTGCCCCTTTTAACGCTTCCCTACTTGATATACCCCCATGCTCCATAGCGGAAATTATCCCTGTGATATAGTCGAATATTTCAAATAGCACAAGTATAAAAATTAATGGCGTGAAACTCTCGGACATATACCCAACTATGGACAACATACCCGCTGTACCTCCTTTGACTGCCGTTTCTTTCAACCCTAAAACCCCTTTCTATTTTTTAGTTAAAATAATGCTGTTAAGAATTTTGTTTCTAATGTTGTACGTGTCGGCGTGTTTGATATGCCCCAACCAACTTTGTACGGTTTTATTGACTGTATCAAATTCTATTTCCCCGCTCTCGTACTGCTTGTTAAACTGCTTAATTTTGCGGCGCATCCGTTTTATGTTGCTTTTGCGTATTTTTTTATGGGTATACCAATGACGATATCCCACAAAGTCAACGCCATTTTTTACTTTGAAAATGTAAGTTTTAGGATTAAGCCGTAACTTTAGCCGCTTGCTTAGAAATTCCTCAATCAAGGCTAATACGCTTCTTAAATACGCTTTATCATTTGAAAGTATG
>CAZEYG010000466.1:0-626 GCA_964516575.1 uncultured Defluviitaleaceae bacterium | reverse complement strand
TACGGGTATGCCTACATGTATGTCCTCATATCCGCTATGGTCAATTATTTTATCAATCAGCCACAAAGTACTTTCGCATTTGATTTTATGGCGTATTATGCGTTTTAGCGTGTCGTGGTCTATGCTCTGAAAGTATTTAGATATGTCCGCTTTAATGCAATACACACCATCGCCGTGCTGTAAATGAAGATCGTAAAGCCATTCGCTTAAATGCCTTGAAGCTATGTGCGCTCCCTTACCTTTTCGACAAGCATAAGAGTGATAAATAAACATGCTTTCAAAAATAGGCTCAATTACATTTACAAGAGAATGCTGTACAACTCTGTCCGCAAAAGGTAACGCCATAATTAGACGTTCTTTAGGCTCGGTAACTGTGAATTGCCTGTATTCTCCACATGTATAGCTACGCCATATAAGGTGATTTTGAATGTTTATTATGTTTTCCTCCAATAACGCCGTAAACCTCAACACATCATGCCTATAGCGTTTGTTTCTGCGGGCTTTGATGTACGCTTTATAGATGTTCTCAAAGTCGTATACACGTTCAAACAAATTGCCTACACGTTTCAAGTTTATAAACTCCTGCCTTTCGCTGTCGCTACTAACCAGTAGCCATCTTTTTTATG
>CAZEYG010000465.1:0-2085 GCA_964516575.1 uncultured Defluviitaleaceae bacterium | reverse complement strand
GCTGAAATGGCAATGGGGTGAAAATGACCATCCTGAAATTGTTTGCAATCAAGCTCACTTAGTTACGAAACCTTCTGAAACTGAAAAAATGAATATTCCAGCTCTCATGGATTCAGACCAAAGAAAAGCTGCCACACTGCACTAAAATCTATGAAAAAAAGCTTTAGAGGTTCACGTTGGTTTATAGAGGGTGATATTAAAGGTTGCTTTGATAACATCGACCACAATACACTTATATCCTTAGTTAATAACAAAATCAAGGATATGCGGCTTGTAAAACTCCTCTGGAAGTTTCTGAAAGCCGGTTATATGGAAAATTGGAAGTACTACGCAACATATTCAGGATGTCCGCAAGGCGGAATAATATCGCCATTACTTTCCAATATCTATCTGCATGAGCTTGATATATTTGTTATAAATATAACCAAGGATTTTAATAAGCCGAGCAATCAATACCTCACAGAAGAATATACGAAGGCAATGGTTAACGTTCGTAACATCAAAAGAAGGATTAACAGGGCTGATAAAGAAAAAAGGGCTCAACTTCTTGAAGAATGGAAGGAAGCCAGAAAAGCAATGTTAAATACTCCTGCTAAATCCCAAACTGACAAAATGCTGAAGTATGTTCGCTATGCCGATGATTTTATTATTGGCGTAAATGGTAGCAAGCAAGACTGTGAGGAAATCAAGGTTATGTTGTCAAAATTCATTGCTGAGAAGCTTAAGATGGAATTAAGCGAAGAAAAGACGCTTATAACCCACAGCAATGACTATGCACGATTTTTAGGCTATGACATAAGAGTGAGAAGGGATAATCAGGTAAAAGTAAAAGGCAACCATACCCAACGCACACTAAGTAATAGCGTTGAATTAAATATACCTTTAGACGACAAAGTAATGAAATTTATGTTCTCTAAAGGAATTATTGAGCAGAGTATGGACGGCGTAATAATGCCGATTAAGCGCACAAGAATATTGCATTGTACTTCCCTTGAAATTGTTAACACTTTTAATGCCGAACTAAGAGGATTGAGCAACTATTATTCTTTAGCAAGTAATTTTAATTCATTAAATTACTTCTCGTATCTTATGGAATATAGTTGTCTAAAAACCCTCGCTAATAAGCACAAAAGTACAATCGGTCAAATCAAGGAGAAATACAAAGACGGCAATGGTAAATGGGGTATACCCTATGAAACTAAAAAAGGTTACAAACGTTGTTATATCGCAAAATATTCAGATTGTCGTAAAAGAAAAAGCATAAGCGACATTATACCGGATACGGAAAGTATATACAGACTATCCAAAACAACATTTGAAAGCCGGCTTGCTGCAAAAGAATGCGAATTATGTGGCACTACAGAATCTAAACAATACGAGATACATCATGTAAACAAGGTTAAAAACCTAAAGGGTAAATATCATTGGGAGAAAATGATGATTGCTAAAAGGCGCAAAACCTTAGTTGTATGTTTGAACTGCCACGATGAAATTCACAAAAGCAATAAGAAGCAAAGGTAATAAATGAGAGTTTTACTTGATGGAGCAATGAGAGAGCCGTATACATTGAGAAGTGTATGTACGGTTCAAGGAGAGGTCTGGGTAAACCTGCCATATTAAAGTGGTAAGGCGACTCTTTCCTACTCCACAACTATAACAACAATTCCGGGCAAGGTGACGCTATGGGAGAACTGTTTCAAGCCGCTAAACGTGTTGTCGGCATGACCGCCACGTTAATTAACGGCTACAGTTCAGGCATCTTCCATCTGCTGTACCGCATATCGCCTAACCTGATGTTGAAGGACGGCAAAAGCTACGATAAGTCAACGGACTTCAATAGCGAGTATGGTGTAACAGAATCAGTCTATGAAATAGCCGCTCCCGACTATAATTCTAATCGTCGCACGTCCAAAAAGAAAATCCGTGAGCGGCAACTACCGGGTGTATCGCCGTTAGTTTACTCACGATTTCTCATGGATAGTGCGGCTTTTCTGTCGCTAAACGACATGGGCAAGGATTTACCCGAGTATGAAGAAATGCCCGTTCAGCTACAAATGAACGAGGATGTGGCTAACGAGTATCACC
>CAZEYG010000464.1:0-2088 GCA_964516575.1 uncultured Defluviitaleaceae bacterium | reverse complement strand
TATCCCCAAATTAATGGACTAAGAAATTCAGAAATACAGGATATAATAAACAAACTATTTTGGCATGAGGCTTGGTATGGAGCAAAAGATTATAAAGGTGAGACTTTTGTAGATTTTTCATCATCGGACTATATATATGATTATAACTGCAAGATTACCTTTTCTAATCAATATCTGTTAAGCTATAACTATGACTTTTTTGCACATGGCTTGGTTGATCTGGGAGATGGAAACCAAATCAGACAAAACAATAGCAGGAGTTTAGGTGTTACCATTGATTTGAGAACCGGTAAAAAAATTAATTTAACCGACTTTATGGAGGTGGATGAACGGCTTATTCATAAAAATGATGGAGATTTGACAGAGCCGGATTATTTTAGCGAAGCATATATGCCTTTTCATAGATTTAAAGATGCTTTTGAAATTTATGAAACAGAAGAAGAGAAAGATAACTATCATTGGCGAAGCGTGCAAGAAGCTATAAATGATTTGAAAGACTCATTAAAGGAAACACAATGGTATATTAATGAAAATAAAGAAATTGTGTTTAGTTATGGTAGCAACTGGGTTACAATCCCCTACAAAAATCTTGAGGACTTAATATATCCTGAATACATTGCTGTTTTTAGGTGATGCCTTTGCATTTACAGGAGGTTTATATGGCTTTGTTAAATAAAAAGAATTTAGTGTTAAGAATACTTCTCTTAACCATCGCAATATGCACAGTAGTACCTATTTTCACTGTTTTCGCCGTATCGGAACAGGTAAGATCAAGCATTAAAGATGAGCTTACAGAGGCTAAAATACCACATGCAGCCATTGCAATGTTGCAAGGAAATGAAGTTGAGTATCTATTCCATTCGACTACTAAAGCAAACCAAAGCCTTGATGAAAATAGCTTATTTCAACTGGGTTCTGTGTCAAAGGCTTATACAGGACTAGGGATCTTATTATTAGAGGACGAAGGTTTGCTCTCGCTTGATGACCCTATTAGCAAATATCTTCCTTGGTTTGTTGTATCGTTTGAGGGAAAAAACGTGCCTCCAAAAGATTTAACAATATCTAATCTGTTGTATCAGACCAGCGGATTTACAAACGACGAAAGAAGATATCCGAGTGCAACCAATGGAATGTCCTTGGAAGATAGTGTTCTCAGTGTAACCGGTAATGAGTTAATGTTTTACCCTTCACAGAAGTTTGCTTATTCCAATACAAACTGTCGTATTCTAGGACTGTTGATTGAAGTTATATCAGGACAACGTTATGAAGCTTTTATGAAAGAGCATATCTTCTCGCCGCTTGGACTTAGTAATACATTAGCTGATGTATCAAAAATTGAAGAATCAAGTTCAGTTATAGAGGGCAGTAGACTGTCATTTTTCCAAACTTGGACTTATGCAATTCCTGTAACACAAGGAAATGTACCAGCCGGGTATATCTATTCAAACGCAAAAGATATGAGCCGTTGGCTGCAAATCCAAATGGGAAAAGTTGAGGTTTCGGAACAGTTTAAAAGAATCATCAATAAATCCCATCAACCCAATGCAGGAAGTGTGGTAGACAACCAAACACGCTATGCAGCAGGGTGGTATGTCGATGGTGAAACAGGGGAAATCTATCATTCCGGCGGAACACCAAATTATTCTTCAAATGTTACAATCCACCCCGAAAGCGGTTCAGCTGTTTGTATACTTACCAATATCAACCTATCAGCCAACACAAATAACATTGCAAAAAATACGCTGAACCTTTTAAAAGAACAGCACACCATATCTTATGTAACTGATATTTGGACAATATTTGACTTCATATTCTCACTGGTAACCATTATTGGCTTCTTAGGAACACTGATATACCATATAGGTATGTTCTATACGATTCGGCAAATCCGTGAGGGCAAACGACTGAAAAGTGGTTTTAGCAGAAATTGCCTACTGTCATTGATTCCTGCTTTCATTTTCGCTTTGATTTTAGTTTCGGTTGCTGTGGTAATCCCATTGGTATTCGCAAGTTCATGGGCAGTTCTATTAATATGGGCACCGTTTAGTGTGATTGCGGGATTGGTTTTGCTTATCGCGCTCACCATAT
>CAZEYG010000463.1:0-2088 GCA_964516575.1 uncultured Defluviitaleaceae bacterium | reverse complement strand
GGCGCCGCCAAAGACGGCAGACTTAAAGTTACACAAAAATAGTAAAAGAAATTCCTACTGAATCCATCGAATCCTAATATAAAAAACCTCCGTCGTAATATGAATTGGGTTTTCTTCAAATTATGCTTCGGAGGTTTTTTGTCTATGTTTTTGTCTATGTATTGAGATTGTCAACCTTTTTCTTGAAAAATATAATTTCCTTTGTTATAATGATTTTATTATGAAGGTAATAAACAGGTCTTGTTTTTTGCCACCCAATCAGAACTTTATAGGAGATAAACAAATGTCAAGAGATAATAGAGACAAAAAAAATACATACTGGACGGAGAAAGATGAGTACGGTTACGAGGCAAAGGATAATCGCCTTTTGTTTAAGTTTTTAATAATTGTGGCTTCAATTGTGGGCAGCTTTTTAATTATTGTAGCTATATTATCCTTTGGGTTTATGTCAAACGGCGTTTTTAAAGGCATTGGCGGAAAAGGTGGCATTATTATCAATTCCTCAGGGGAAGTAGAGGAAACAAAAGGTACTGCAGGTAAAAGCGGGTTTGGTGAGGTTTTTTCTGCTCCGATTAAAACAAATGTGCTTGTTGTTGGCGTTGACGACGAAGCCGACCTTACGGATACAATGTTTGTCGCTTGCTTTGACCGTATTACAAAGAACGTAGATTTGGTATCTATGCCAAGAGACACCTACATTACTTTAACCGACGAATCATTGGACGAGCTTAAAAAAGAAAACAAAAGAGTCCCGGCAGGTCCCGTAAAGCTGAACTCTATTTATAACCGCTTTGAAGAAGGAAAAGGTATTAAATACTTGCAAAAAGAAATCGAAAACATTTTAGGTATAAAAATAAACTATTATGTCGAAATAAATCTAGCCGCGTTTAAGCAAATTGTAGACGCTATCGGCGGAGTTGAAATGGAAATCCGCCCTCAGGGGTTTTATTATAAGGACCCGACACAAAACCTTGTTATTAAGGTGCCCGGCGGCAAGCAGCTTTTGAACGGCACTATGGCAGAAGGTGCCGTCCGCTTTAGAGACGATTATTTTAACGGCGACTTAGGCAGAATAGAATTCCAGCAAAAATTCATGAAGGAGCTGTTCCGCCAGGTGCTTAACCGGGATACAATAATGAAAAATCTGGTAAGCCTTATTACGACTATGATTAGTTACGTGCGTACGGATTTTAACGTAGCCGATTTGCCTAAATATATAGGTTATATAAACGACCTTGATGCAGACAAAATGCAAACTCATCTTATGCCGGGGGAAGATAAAACAATTTATCCCGGCGGCGTAAAAACAAGCGTTGTTATCGTTAAGGAAGAAGAGCTTGCGGAGCTTGTTGGTAATATCTTTTATAGTACCCCTGCTTCCGCCCAGCCGGACCCCGCTCAAAAAACAGAGGCCGCTGAAAACCAGCCGGATAAAAAACCCGCTTCGGGGCAAATGAAAAACCTGAAAATTCAGGTGTTAAACGGCGGTGATGTGCCCGGCCTTGCAGGTAAGGTTTCAGACGAGCTTAAAGCGGCGGGTTTTAACGTTATAAACACAGGTAATTATTCAGGCACACAAAAGAAAGAAACGCGCATAATGGTTAATACTAAGGGCAACGGAGAGGCTCTTATACCTTATTTTGCAAGTGCCGTCGAAATATCTGACGGCGTGCTTCCCAAAGCCTATGACATAATAATCATAGTAGGTACGGGTGAACCGTCAGCGGAGTAATTTAACCGTTAGCAAAACAAAAAGGTGAGCGAATGTCCGGGTTTACTCTTAAAATAATTGCGCTTGCTTCTATGGTTATAGACCATTTTGGCTATACGTTTGAGAATAACTTTAATACGTTTTTCCTTCGGGTTATCGGAAGAATGGCCTTTCCGATTTTTGGGTTTTTTATTGCCGAAAGCGCTAGGAAAACCCGGAGCATGGGTAAGTATATTTTAAGGCTGGCTGTTTTTGCCATGGTTTCGGAGATATGTTTTGACGCTTTTCTTTACAGAATTCCTTTAGACCGGCTGCTAAGTCCCGATACGTTTTTAACTGTTTTAGGAAGTCAAAATACTTTGTTTACCTTGCTGCTT
>CAZEYG010000462.1:0-2089 GCA_964516575.1 uncultured Defluviitaleaceae bacterium | reverse complement strand
TTCAAACAATGCTTGCCCGGCTCGTTAAAAAGGGCGTTTTAGATTATCAAAAACAAAGTAGAGTTTACGTATATACGCCACTTTTCGGGGAAGAAGAATATCTAGAACAGGAAAGCAGCACATTTTTAAACAAATTTTATAGTGGTACAGTAAATTCCATGGTCGCAAACTTCTTGGAAAAAGACAAATTAACAAACGACGAAATCAGCGCACTAAAAAAAATCTTAGATAAAAAGCTTAATTCAGGTGGTAATTAGCATGATTAATTTATACTTTTCACGTTTTCTTATAAGTTTTCTTGCCTCATCCGGTATAATCGGTATAATTCTGTTGACAAAAAGAGTGTTGAAAAATCATATTTCAATCTTATGGCAATACAATATGCGGTATTTATTTGTTGTAATATTAACCCTGCCGGTTGCTCCGGTCCGTTTCTTTGATTTCGGGTACATAAATAACCAACTCTTTGGGCAAATAAGTCTAAACGTAAATATAGCCACAAACTTGTTATTATCTAGCACCGGAAATAATATAATTTCCGGTGCTGATTGGTTGCAGGATTTTACTTTATCGGTAAACCACTCCACACATGAGTATGTATGCCTATTGTTTATGATTATATGGCTGGCCGGGGTATTGGGGTATACTATTTTCACTTTAATTGGCTATCAAAAGCTTTGGAAAATTAAAAGAACCTCACGCCCAATAGAAAACAAAGTATTTGAAGATATATTTGAACAATGTAAGGCAGAACTTGGAATTAAACATCATTTGACGTTTTGTAAATCCCATTTAATACAATCCCCAACGGCAACAGGCTTATTGAATACGTATATCATCCTGCCCTCAAAATTCATGGGGCAAATATCAGAAAGAGATATAAAGTATGTTATATTACACGAACTGAATCATTATAAAAACAAAGACTTACTATTCAACTATGTCATGTGTTTTCTACAAATTTTATATTGGTTCAATCCGCTTGTGTATATGACGTTTAAAGAAATGAGAACAGATAGGGAAATCGCCTGTGACGCTTGCGTTTTGAAAACGCTTGATAAAGGCAATTTTATAAACTATGGAATGACAATCATCAATTTTGCAGAAAAATTATCTCAGCCAATTTCTTTGGTTCTAGCGGCTGATATGGTTGGCTCTAAAAATCAAATTACAAAGCGCATTGAAAAAATCGCGACTTTTACCCAGGATTCCCGACGGCTGAAAATAAAAAGCGTTAGTATTTTTGCAATAGTGGGATTGCTAATTTTAACCCAAATTCCCGTAATTTCCGTATTAGCTCTTGACGGTGGAAAATACAACTTTGTAGAAGATGGGAACACCTCATACGAGGATTTAAGTATATATTTCGACGGCTTTGAGGGTAGCTTTGTGCTTTACGATTTACAGGAGGATAGCTACAGCATTTACAATAAGGACAAAAGTCTTGCAAGGGTATCACCAAATTCAACCTATAAAATATACAGTGCATTAATAGGTTTGGAATTAAATGTGATACAAGAGGCTAATTCAACCATAAAATGGGATGGAACCAAGTACCCTTTCGAGCCTTGGAATAAAGACCATAACCTGTATTCGGCCATGCAGAATTCTGCAAACTGGTATTTCCACAATACAGACAAACAATCCGGACTTAAAAACCTCCAAAAGTATTTTAAGGATATAGGTTACGGCAATTATGACCTGTCCGGCGGAATTTCGGGTTACTGGATGGAATCGTCGTTACTTATATCGCCTGTTGAACAGGTTCAGATATTAAAGGATTTTTATTTGGACGAGCTTGGGTTTAAGACGGAGAATGTAGACACCGTAAAAAACACACTCAAACTGTCCGAAAAAGACGGAGTTAGCCTCTCCGGCAAAACGGGCACAGGGACTGTAAATGGAAAAGGCGTAAACGGCTGGTTTATTGGATATGTTGAGAAAAATGGGCATACGTTTATCTTTGCAACAAATATTCAAGGCAAGGACGGAGCAAGCGGAAGTCTTGCGGCTCAGATTACGCTTACTATTTTAAATGATAAAAATATCTATTAGCTATCTGTACGGATAAGCGTACAACTTGGGGAGG
>CAZEYG010000461.1:0-2090 GCA_964516575.1 uncultured Defluviitaleaceae bacterium | reverse complement strand
TAGGGGGAAAAGCTAATGAATGGAAATAAAAAAGGGTTTCTAACCATTTCGGCTCAAACAGCCGACGGTGCAGTTCCTATTCCCGGCGCTACTGTTATTATTCTAGATACGGCAGGAAACACCTTATACACGCTTAAAACAAATCAGGACGGAAACACCGAAAAGGTCAGCCTAGATACTATCAGCGCCGAGGAAAGCCTAGATCCTAACTTTAATAAACCTGCTTATAAAACCTATAACGTAATCATAAACGCCGAAGGTTATCGCAGGGTTCAGATAAACGGTGTTCAGATTTTTGACGGCATAGCTTCTTTACTTCCTGTAACTATGATTCCTCAACCCCTTGTAAGCGATACCCAACCTCAAGCGGAAGATGAAATTATTGACATTCCGGAAAGCGGCGTTTTATATTCGGGGGAAATAAACCCGGAAATACCAAAAGAGCCAAGACTTCTTTCAGATGTATATATCCCCGAATACATTACGGTTCATCTTGGTACGCCGGATTCAAACGCCCCAAACGTCAGGGTTAAATTTATCGACTACCTGAAAAATGTTGGCTCAAGTGAGATATACCCAACCTGGCCCCAATCTTCTCTTATCGCTAATGTTTTAGCCCAAGCGTCTATTACTCTTAACCGTATTTACACAGAATGGTACAGGAGCAGAGGTTATCAGTTTGACATAACAAACTCAACACGGTATGACCAATTTTTTGTTGAAGGACGTAATATATTCGATAGTATAAGCCGGGTTGTAGACGCATTCTTTAATTCATATGTCAGGCTAAAGGGAAGCAAAGCGCCATACTTTACAACTTATTGCAACGGAACAACAGCTACTTGTCGGGGAATGTCCCAATGGGGCTCTGTTGCGCTGGCTAACCAAGGTCTGTCTCCTATAGAAATACTTAGATATTACTATGGAGAGAATGTAGAGATTGCCTTTACAAACAATATAGGTGGCGCTGTAGAGTCTTTTCCTGGTGTACCTTTAAGGGAAGGAAACGCCGGCGAATATGTAAAAGAAATCCAAACACAGCTAAACCGTATTTCCCAAAATTATCCCAGTATAAAAAAAGTAAACGCAAACGGTATTTTCGGCCCGGAAACAAGGGAAGCAGTAATAGCATTTCAGAATATATTCAGTCTGTTGCCGTCAGGTGTAGTTGATAAGGGTACCTGGTATAAAATTTCGTATATTTACGTAGCTGTCAAAAAGCTGGCAGAGCTAGACAGTGAAGTAGAATCAGAAAATGTCGGAAAGCTCCCGCCGTCTACAACAATACGCCAAGGCTCAACAGGCACTCTTGTTAAGGATCTTCAAGTATTGCTTAACTATATTGGCGATTATTATCCGACAATACCGCCGGTAAGTACTGACGGAGTTTTTGGCCCGGCTACAACACAGGCTGTTATAGAATTCCAAAAAACCTTTGGCCTTGACCAAGACGGAGTCGTCGGAAAAGCAACATGGAACAAAATATACAATATTTATTACGGTATACTTAATAATGTTAACGATCCAAACAAGCCGTCCGCAACCCCGTATCCGGGAACACCTTTAAAATTAGGTTCCCGGGGTGAAGACGTAAAAGTTATTCAAGTTTATCTCAGCGCAATATCAAAGGCGGTTTCAGGGATACCTGCAGTATCTGTGGATGGTGTGTTCGGAGCGCAAACAGAAGCCGCAGTTAAAGCCTTCCAACAAAAATATGGTTTAACAGTTGACGGAATAGTAGGAAAACAAACATGGGATAAATTAGTTTCTGTGTTTAATGAAATAAGCAAGCAACCAACGCCAACTCCACCGCCAGCGCCAACTCCACCACCCTATCCGGGAGTTTTGTTAAAACGTGGCTCAAGGGGCGACAGCGTTAAAATGGTTCAAGAAAAGTTAAACAGCATTAGATATATTCAGCCAAGTATACCTAAGCTTACAGCAGACGGTGTGTTCGGCGCTCAAACCGAAGAGGCAGTAAAAATATTCCAAAGACTTTACGGTCTTTCGCCGGATGGTGTCGTCGGAAAGCTGACATGGGATAAACTGATGAGTCTTTAGGTTTTGCGGCAAAAAAGGCTATTGTTATA
>CAZEYG010000460.1:0-2091 GCA_964516575.1 uncultured Defluviitaleaceae bacterium | reverse complement strand
TCCATAATAATTTTTATTAGATGATAATAATTGTTGTTTAAATGTATTATAACATACATATTTAGATTGTCAATACTTAATTTTAAAAATACTGGAAAAAATATATTAAAAAATATATTAAATAAAAGTCAAATAATCTCGAATAATCCATTGACAAAAATAACTCTTTCAAATATAATTTAACATGTTTTAGTTTAGCCACTTTAAAATCCGTTAGCCCCGGGTTTTTATATATGGACAGTTCAGTATTAGCTGCATAAGCATAAGCAAACACATGTGCTCTTTCAGTAGCATTTTTAAGGAGGAAATAAAATGAGGTCGACATACATTGCTAAGCCGGCGGATGTTGTTAGAAAATGGTATGTGGTTGACGCCACAGGCCATACTCTTGGGCGTTTGTCGTCTGAGATAGCTAAAATTTTAAGAGGTAAAAACAAACCTGTTTTTACGCCTCACGTTGATACCGGCGACTTTGTTATAGTTATTAATGCAGAAAAAATCAAAGTAACCGGCAATAAAATGGATCAAAAGATTTACAGAAAACATACAGGTTTCGTATCTGGCTTAAAGGAAAAAACTCTTCGTGAAATGATGGATAAAAAGCCGGAGGACGTTATCGTTCATGCTGTTCACGGTATGTTGCCTAAAAATACTTTAGGCCGCAAAACCCTTAAAAAGCTCCACGTCTACAGAGGGGCAGAACATGAGCATGGCGCCCAAAAGCCGGAAGTTTTAGAGATTAAGTATTAATGAAAGGAGTTTATTTTTATGGCAGAAGCTAGATATTATGGTACAGGCAGAAGAAAAAGCTCTGTTGCAAGAGTTTACCTTGTGCCCGGAAACGGTAAAATTACAATTAATAAACGTAATATAGACGACTACTTTGGCTTGGAAACATTAAAGCTCATTATCAGACAGCCTTTAGAGCTGACAGGTTTAGGCGCTAAATTTGACGTTAAAGTTAACGTATTTGGCGGCGGCTTCACCGGCCAGGCAGGAGCTATAAGACACGGCATTTCAAGAGCCCTTTTAGAAGCAGACGCTGAGCTTCGTCCCGCTCTTAAAAAAGCAGGTTTCTTAACCCGTGACCCTCGTATGAAGGAAAGAAAGAAATACGGCTTAAAAGGCGCAAGAAGAGCACCACAGTTCTCCAAGAGATAATATATTTCATATTAAAACATTGAAACCTCCGTATTGCGGGGGTTTTTGTTATTCAAAAGGAACTTTGCTGCTTTATCAAAAGAAAGAGCAGATTTTCCATAAAGGCAAATCTGCTCTCTCATTAAAACTTTTACTATTCACGATTGTTATCATTTGAATTTTTCATGTCGATAGGTTTGTCATTCTTTTCTTTGCTTTTACGTTTTGATACTACGAAAAGTATTACTAAAATCAAGACGATTGTCATTGGTGAAAACGGAAGACCTCTTGTATACCCATGCCTGAAAAATTGACTTAAATCACTTAAAACGTTCATGCCTAAAAGCAGAACCACAACACCACCTATAAGCAACTTATTGTTTGAAATAAATGATAGGATTCCTGAAATATCATCGGGCACGTCTTCGCCTTCGATCATTTTGCGGCGCAGATTAAAGCCGTCGAAAAAGCTGGTAATAACCAGTACGGGTATAACAAGGCCAAACGCCGGGAAACCGTAGATACCAAAAGACGCTAAGTATGTGCATAGGAAAAACGTACTCATAACAAACAAACCACGTTTCATAAGACCAAGGTACATATAGTTAGCCCCCGGTATCATAGAAAGAACAAACAGGAAAAATCTGTTCGGCCGCGGCCCACCTCTATACATAGGGGCTGGCGGGGGAGCTGTTGGCCTCGGAGGCAGCGGAGGAACAGGCCTTTGGGCAGAAGGCGGAATAGCAGTAGATAACCTAGAAATACATCGCTTGCATATAGTTCTGCCATCTATATCTATGCTGCACTGGCTGCACAACCTGTCGCCGCAATAGCTGCAACTATTTACTCCTTCTCTGTCACTATGGTTCACACAATTCATAAAAACACTCCTTTTAACTCTAATATTATATTACTCTGTAGTGAAAAACATCATTTTTCACTGCTATCCCT
>CAZEYG010000459.1:0-2094 GCA_964516575.1 uncultured Defluviitaleaceae bacterium | reverse complement strand
GACCTTGCTTTTAACTTGTGCCGGTGATAAAATAATTCCAATGAACGTAATAATAATGATTCTAAACAGCAAATGGTGGTGGACTTATGATCAGGAAAATTCTAATAGTTGATGATGAAAAGAATATTGTTGATATTATAGCCTTTAACTTAAACAAGGAAGGTTTTGACGTTATTTGTGCTTATGACGGCGAGAAGGGGTTGGAGCTTGTGTTTGCGGAAAACCCTGAGCTTATTTTACTGGATATAATGATGCCAAAAATGGACGGCTTTGAGGTTTGCCGAAAAATAAGAGAGCGGCTTCAAACGCCGATTATTATGCTTACGGCCCGTGCAGAAGAAATAGACAAGGTTTTAGGTCTTGAGCTTGGGGCAGACGATTACGTAACAAAACCATTTAGCGTTAGGGAGCTTTTAGCTAGGGTTAAGGCCAACTTACGCCGGTCGGACAGCCCGGCGGAAAGCGGCAAAAGCGAAATGTTAACCTTCGGCGAGATAACCATATTCCCCGACAAATATGAGCTTTGCAAGCGAGGTGAAGTTGTTGAGCTTACAAGACGTGAGTTTGAGCTTGTGAAGTTTTTGGCTACTCAAAAAACCCAGGTGTTTTCAAGAGAAGCGCTTCTTGAAAAGGTTTGGGGTTATGAATATTTCGGCGATGTACGTACCGTTGACGTTACAATCAGAAGATTAAGAGCAAAACTTGAGGACAACCCCGAAAAGCCCCGGTTTATATTAACAAAACGGGGAGTAGGTTATTATTTCTACAATGCATAAAGGCCTAGAGCAAGGCTCATCGGGGGTTAGTTAACGTCAATGAAAAGTATAAAGGTTAAATGGGTAATTCTATATTTGGCGCTTGTGTTTATCGTTATGATAATAAGCGGCACATTTATGCTAACGACGATTAACATGCAGGAAACTGAAAAGGCTAAGGTTAAGCTCAAGGACTTTGCTAGATACATTAGAGAGCAGGTTATAGACGTTTATTCCCCGGAGGAGTTTCAGGACACCTTCTTAAACAACGAGGATTTAAGAGGTGGCACCGACAGAATGCAGGGGAATATACTTAATTTCCGTGGCCAGACAATAGCGTCAAATGTTACAACAGATGTTAAAATCCTGCAATATACCAATACTGCCATTATTTCTGCTTTTGCGGGGGAAAGTGCTTTCAGCCGTGGAAAGGACATAGACATAACCGGCCAGTTTATCCAGCTTATAAACTATGCCGAGCCGGTTTTAGACGATAAGGGTGAGATTAAGTACGTTATATTCACAAGATATGACGCCGAGCCTATTTTAAAAAGCATGATAGATTTGGTCATAACGTTGATGCTGACTGTACTTATTGCGCTTGTGCTTACCGGTATTTTAGGCTTTTTGTTTACTAATACCCTTATCCGGCCGATTATAACCTTAACTAAAAAAGCCAAGGAGCTGGCCCGAGGCCGGCTTAATCTTGTTATCCCCGTAAGAAGCACAGACGAAATCGGCCAGTTGACCGAGAGCTTTAACAACATGGCTAAAGAATTAAGCGAGACACTTCTTAACATGGAAAGCGAAAAAAGCAAGATGGAAACCCTTTTGCATAACATGACCGACGGAGTTTTGGCATACGACAGAAACGGATCTTTGATTCACGCCAATTCCCTTTGTCAGGAGCTTTTAGGCCTTGACGACATAGAAAAAATACCTTTTAAGGATATGATGGACAAGCTGGGTGTTGATGTTAAGGACAGGGTGTTCATAAAAATGGACAGCCTTAAAAACACGATGCTTACTATGGGCGACAGGTTTTTATCAGCCAGCTTTACTCCATATATGAACAAATTCGGTTATGTAGACGGGATTGTTATAGTGCTGCAAGACATAACAGAACATAAAAAGCTGGACGATATGCGAAAGGAATTTGTTGCAAACGTTTCCCACGAAATCCGAACGCCCATAACAACCATAAAAAGTTATGCGGAAACGCTGCTTGACGGCGCTTTAGAGGACGCTAAAATTGCAAACGAATTTCTAAAGGTTATTGAATCCGAAGCCGACAGAATGACGTTGCTGGTTAAGGATTTACTGGATTTATCTAGGCTGG
>CAZEYG010000458.1:0-2101 GCA_964516575.1 uncultured Defluviitaleaceae bacterium | reverse complement strand
CATCTCATTTATGTTCTCTTTACTTACTTCGCGTCCACTTGGCGAATCTAAGATTATTGGTAGGTAAATGCCCGTATGTTGTTGAATCAGCTTAACATACGAAATCTTGAAAGCAACCACAATCTTGTGGAATATTGCCCCAGACAACGACTTTAAGTCGTTGGTAAAAATATAGTCATTCTTTGCGCTTACATATTTTTCATCTAACCCAAGTCTTGCGGCGAAAGAAGAAATTAGTTGATGTAGTTCGGTAACAAGTGGATTATCATGCTTAAGGCTCTTTCTCACCTGTTCTTCTAATGCCTGCCGTTCTTTCTCCAATTTAACAATTATCTTTTGTGTTGCCATAGCATCAACATTTATTCTTGAAATATCAGCATCAAACTGCTGTAAGCTTGTTGTCACATCCACTAGCATTGTTTCTTTGTCTTGTAGTGCTTTTAGGGAGGCAATCTTCCTATCGATGGAAACAAGCTGCTCAAAGTATATTTTCTGTTTTGCCACAAGCAAATCAGCAGTATCGACATAGCCCACTAAAGTGTCTTTATTGACTGGTATCTCGTTACCACTGGCGGGGTCCTTGACTCTAAGCCTAAAAGATGTAATAAACCTTTCAAAACTCGTGTTCTTGCGAACTACACTTTTTATCCGAGATAACTCCTCCATTATTGGTTTCCGTTCGCAATATAAGACTTCTAAAGCATTTTCAATATCATCTGCTTGAGAATCAATAAAAGCAGTTTCACCACGCTGGTTAATTTCAGCTTTATAGGCCGCCACATCAAGCATGTGCTTATACTTCTGTATCTCACGCTTAACTACAATGAGTCGTTGGGTTAACTCGTCGTTTGTTCTGTTTGACAAACCACGAATCAAGGATTCAATTGAAAAATGAATGTTCCCTATGGCTTTGCCGCGATTTAATAGAGTCCAGCCTTTTTCTTGATCAACGTAGTAAGTTCCGAGCAGGTTATCAATTACTTCAATATTGGAAATTCCGAACACCAACGAGTGTAAATCATTCTGCTCAATAGGGAGTGAGTATCCCCTTTCCGTGCCGTCAAATAAGACTTCAATGTAATCTTTGTTTCTTGTAAGGACAAAAGTAGAATTGTCCTCGCCAACGAGAGTCAGAATAGTTTCATAATCAGCAAATCGTATTCCACGGGTACTGGGTATTGGATACCCCAATGCGTACATCATCAGCCGTAGAAGCGTTGTTTTACCTACACTGTTTTTTGTGCTAAAGACGATGTTTACAGAGTCGCCAAACGAGAATGTCTTTTGATTATCACTCAGTAGTGTAAGTTGGTTAGCGTTAACTTGCAATGAAACTATTCTCATAATTTCACCTTGCTTTTAATTGATGTAATGACGGTACGACTTCTCAGTACGTTGGCTAAGGTAAGCCTAATGACCACCTCTTCTATGTTTGCTTCCCCACTTTTCAAATCAAAACTATTTTTAAAGTTTTGCCAGCACTCATCAATAAACAGTTTTGTTCGTTCCTTTGACTTCATCTCTGGATGAAAATCGGCATACTCACTCAAAACGTGAGAGATAAATTCAAAACGCTCACTGTTGTTGTTAATAACGCCTTTGTATTTTTGAAGTATTTCAGTGACATCATTATCATCATAATCTTCGATTTCTGCATCTTCCTCGCCGACCTCACAAAGAATTGCAATAATTGGCCACACCATTCGTTTCTTTGAAATTGATGTGGATAGTTGGCTTGCATTGACAGCAAAAGAGCGCTGCCAAAGGGATAGCAAAGCATTTGTCGATATTTTATGCACTCCAAGGTGGTTCAGAAATTCAGTAGTCAGTGAAGAAAGCACCTTATGCCGCTCATCAGCATTTTCTCCGTGAAACTGCATTACACACACTGTAAGTTTCGCGGTGTCAAAATTATACCCTTTTGATAAGCAAATATCTGTTATCGCTTTTTGACAAGCCGTAGGCAGTTCTATAAAGGGCAACATGTTGAGTGGACTGCTAAAATTATACATAGTAGTGACATCATTAAAAGGATTTGGCGAGTTGGTGACAAAGACGAGCTGCTCAACATCAGACAGTTTTGCAGCATTATTAAGAGTTC
>CAZEYG010000457.1:0-2117 GCA_964516575.1 uncultured Defluviitaleaceae bacterium | reverse complement strand
ATGCTGTGCAGGCCGGGGTTGCCATGTTGTCGGAAGATCGCAGAAGGTATGGCATTGTGCCTATGCTGAGCGTAAAAGAAAATATAGCACTGGCGGCACTAGATAAATTCATAAAAAACGGACGCTGGTATAAGAAGAAAGAGATGGAAGCCGTAAAGACGATGTGTGGCAAAATGCGTGTAAAAACACCTAACCTCGATACTAAAGTGTTTTCTCTTTCGGGCGGAAATCAGCAAAAGGTAATATTAGCGAAATGGATGGTGAGGGAGCCGGACATATTGATACTTGACGAGCCTACTCGCGGAATAGATGTCGGCGCTAAAAGCGAGATATATCAGCTGATGATCGAGCTGGTTAAGCAGGGGAAAAGTATCATCATGGTTTCATCGGAACTGCCGGAATTGATTGGTATGTGTGACCGGATATATGTGATGCATGAAGGCCGTATGACGGGAATGCTGGGCACGGATGAGCTTTCGCAGGAAGCGGTAATGCAATTGGCGGTAAAATCTACACACTGATAGGAGCGGAATAATGGAAAAACAGATGACTCTCAGCAGGGGGAAAAACTTTCTAAGCAAGTATAGCATAGTATTTATTTTAATAGTTTTTATGGTAGTTTGTTCTTTTGCTAACGAAAACTTTTTGACACCCACAAACCTGATAAATGTTTTGCGCCAACAATCGGTTGTAATAATGCTGGCGTTGGGAGAAATGATACTCATAATATGTGGGATGCTGGATCTGTCATGTGGCTCCACAATAGCGTTTGCGGGTGTAGTATCGGTAATCGCGTATAAATCTATACCAAATTTGTTTGTGGGTTTTGCGGTCGCTATCGGCGTAGCGCTTGCGGTAAATGCGCTGAACGGTCTGATGGTAACGAAGTTTAAAGCGCCGCCATTCATAGCCACACTGGCAACTCAGGCAATTGCCCGCGGAGCAGCGCTCTACATAACGGGTGGTCAAAACGTATATGAAATAGGAGAATATAACGTTGTTGGTCAGGGGTCGTTTGGCCCGGTGCCTATCCCGGTAGTAATAATGCTGGTGTCACTTGTGGTGATGATATATATAATGCGTTATACAAGGTTTGGCCGTTCCACTTATGCGGTGGGCGGAAATGAAGAAGCGGCAAATGCGTCCGGTATAAAGGTGAACGCAGTCAAGATGAAGGCTTATCTTGTAAACGGCGTTCTGGTGGGTGTTGCGGCTCTAGTATTTATGTCTCGCGTAAATGGTGGGCTGCCAAATGGTGCTCAAAATTATGAATTTGACGCTCTTACGGCCACAATTATTGGGGGTACAAGTTTTACGGGCGGTGTGGGAACGCCCGTGGGCACAATAATCGGCGCATTTATAGTGGGATTTCTGGGCAATATAATGAATTTGATGTCTGTTGACTCATATATTCAGCAAATAGTGAGGGGCGCAATAATTGCCTTTGCGGTAATAATTGATATTTATTCGAAGAACAAACAAACCAGCAAATCAAATAAGTAGGAAAACGCAAAAAAGATATTTAAGTTTCTTCCATTTCCAATACCTGCGCAGTGGGAGAGAAAAAAGAATAGGTGTAAATCATTAAATTAGGAGGAAAACATGAAAAAAGTAACTAGTTTAGCTTTGGTATGCGTATTGCTTGTTATGGTTATGCTGACAGGGTGCGCAACGGCAGCTCCCGGGGTATCAGAAAGCTCATCCGCACCCGCCGAGGCAGCTTCGGCAGATGCCAGTGCTCCCGCTGCGCCTGCGGCAGAAGCAGCAGCTTCTGATGATTCAAAAGATGCGGCGGCTACAGCAGATACAAGGGCACCGGCTACGGGCGAGAAGTATAAAGTGGCCTATGTTGCCAGAACGCTCTCAGACGTTTTTGCTTCGTGGCTTGCGGGTGAGATGCAAAAATCGGCAGAACAGTATGCAGACACATATACTCTGGATGTTTTGGATTCGCAGGGGGACGCGGAGAAAGAAAATTCTCTCATAGAAAACTGCATCACTCAGGGATATGATTGCGTAATAATACAACCTAACGATGGCGAGCTGCAAAGACCTTATGCGGAAAAATTGATTGCGGCTGGTATCAAAACGATAACAACCAATGCTAAGATACCGGA
>CAZEYG010000456.1:0-2119 GCA_964516575.1 uncultured Defluviitaleaceae bacterium | reverse complement strand
TAGGAATTTCTTTTACTATTTTTGTGTAACTTTAAGTCTGCCGTCTTTGGCGGCACCTGTCTTTTTGCCTATAGTGCCTACGGATTTAATATATTCCATAAGCTCAAGACGGTATGAAAGGCCTGTGTCTGTTGCTCTTTCTGCACAAAGAGCCTTAAGGTTATAACCTACTACAGAATCCGGCAAGCCGTTGCCGATTTTTTGGCCGTTCCAATAACCGTTGCCGTTTGACAGATAACTAACAACAGCAAACTTGTATTTATTATTTAAAACCTTTTCAATAGGCTGACCGTTGATTTTAATATTAACTGCTTTGTTTTGGTCTGCTGTTTGACCGAAAACAACCTCATATTCAATGCCCTTTGAGAAGTGAATCATACCTCTTTCAAGGAAGGTTGATGGGTCAAGCTCGCCGCCATAAGGTTTTAATTCGCTTTTCTTGAAAAATCTCATGGCGTTGTTGTCTATCATATCTTTTATTTCCTGGCCGGTAAATTCAGCGACAAGGATGCTGTCTGCATAAGGCATAACCTTATACCAGCCTTCATATGTTAAGTCGGAGCCGGGCTCAAAGCCCCTTAACCCAGTTGAGTTAACCATAGTGAAGTCAACCTTACCTGTTGGGAATTGGGCGCTTCTTGCGACTATTGCTTCGTTTAGGAAGTTAGCAACAGCCGATTCGCCAATGTATCTGTCTATTATCGTTACCTCATCGGTAATATCGGGGTTTCCTGCCTCAACCTTAGCAATAGATTCCTTAAGTTTTACGTCAAGGTCTGCTTTCATAGCGGCTATTTTTGCGTTTAATTCATTGTCGTAGTCTTCTTCCTTTTGAAGAACGGCGCCTTCAACCCGGGATGTGGCCGGCTTGATTGCATGAAGTTTTGCGTCGAACTTGCCGTCAATTTTTCCGGTCTTGTCTTTGGAAAGTTTAACTGAAACCTCGCCTATATAACCGCCGTTTTCACCAGCCTGAACAACAGGTACACGTCCTACAATATTGTCGGCTTCAAGGTTTTCTTTGTTTGTGGTTGTGTGTGTATGTCCGCCTACAACAACAGCAGGTTTATCAGTCACTTCGTTAAGTATTTCTGCTATATTGAAATCGCCAACCTCGATAGTATGCCGGCTTGAACCGTTATAACCTAAGTGGCTGACTACAACAATCATGTCGCAATAATTATCTATAGCGCCGACGACGTTTTTAACAGCCGTAGTTGGGTCAATCGGCTCAATCGTAGGGTCAACGGCTGTTCGGTAATAGGCGTTCATTGTATTGGTTAAGCCGATAAAACCGATTCTTAAACCGTTAGTCACGCCGATAGCAGCCGGATAAGTCGGGAAATCAAAGCTGGAGTTAATAACATTAGCGGTTAAAACCGGGAATTTGGCGTCCTGCGTAACCGCAAGGCTGAATATTTCGGATTTTTTGTCTGTTTCGTGGTTGCCAACTATGCTGAGGTCTAAACCAGCAGCCGAATAAGCAACGTAAGGAGCGCTGTTTTTAAAGGTTTCGGGGTTTGAGCCTAAAAGCTCGTCAAACGGAGTTCCGATATGGTCGTCTCCGGCGGAAACAAACACAAAGGCACAGTCCTTATCGGCCGCTTTTTTTGCATTATCAATAATTTTTTTCATTTTGGATACAACATAGGTATTAACTGCGGCGTTGTATTTAACAATATTTCCGTGCATGTCGTTGATGTGGAAAAGATGAACTTCTTTTGATTTGCCTGCTTGAATGCCACTTGCTTCCGGCAGCTTAACCAGCGACTGGTCAAGTTTAATACCGGCGGGGCTTACATCTCCGTCTAATACATAAAGCTCATCAAAATTACCGTTGGGGTTTGCAACTGCTTTTTTAACCTGTAAAACTGAAGGCGCTGTTTTATCAATTGCGTAGCTGACTGTGGCGTTACCGATAAATAATGTTACTAAAAGCAAACCTGCTAAAAAAGTTTTTAGCTTTGACATCCTTACCCCTCCTAAAATATGTAAAATTATTTGGCATATTAAAGCGGTACAACTATAAGCCGGTTAAGCCTTAAAAGGCTTTATTATAATTTCATGCTCTAATGTAATCGCTTTCAATATGCTTTATACATTATTAATATTATTATAC
>CAZEYG010000455.1:0-2122 GCA_964516575.1 uncultured Defluviitaleaceae bacterium | reverse complement strand
TTGAGCGGGAAACCGGCGCAAGAGGTTTAAGAGCAATTGTTGAAGGCTTTATGACTGATATTATGTATGACATTCCTTCCGACAATACTATCGAGAAGGTTATTATCAACAAGGATACTGTCGAAAAGAAAGCGAAGCCGGAAATTGTATATAACTCAAACAGGCAGCCTATAGTCAGAAAAACAAGAAAACGGAAGCAAAGAAAGATTAGCGCAAGTTAAAAACAGGCTGACGGCATTTTGCCGCCAGCCTGTTTTTATAAATCGGACTAACAAAGGAGCGTTTTATGACAACAGGATACTTAGGCCCAAAAGGCACATTCACTTATCAGGCTGCTGGTCTTTTAGTGCCGGGCAGCGAAAGACAACCTTATTATGCAATAGACGATGTGCTGAAGGCCGCTATAACCGGAGAAATACAATACGGTGTTGTGCCTATAGAAAATTCAACGGAAGGTTTTGTAAACGCTACCCTTGACAGCCTTATATTCGACAGAGAGGGTTTATACATAAAAAAAGAGCTGTTTTTGCCTGTAAGCCATAGTATAATGGCCCTAAGTGGGACAAAAAAAGAGGAAATAAAAAGAATTCTTTCTCATCCTCAAGCTCTTGCCCAATGCCGAAAATATTTAAATACCTATTTCAAAGATGTACCACTCATACCGTCGGCCAGCACGGCGGAGGCGGCAAGGCTTGTGGCGGAAGGCGGAGTAGGTGACGCCGCCATAGCTATTGAACCGGCGGCGGAGATTTACGGCCTTTCCGTAATTGACAAGGAAATTCAGGATCAAAAATTTAACCATACCCGGTTTATTTTGCTTTCTAAAGAGGATACATCCCTTCCAAAGGCAGGCAGTAAAACATCTATCGCTTTTTCTACAGCAAACAAGCCGGGTGAGCTTTATAAAATTTTAGACATATTTTCCCTTTGGGATATTAACATGACGGCTATAATAAGCCGTCCAATGAGAAACTGCCCGGGGGAATACGTGTTTTTTGTGGACATTGAAGGTTACGACGAAAATGACGCAAAGGACGCTCTTAAGATGATAAGGCGTAAAGCAAAGCTGTTTAAAAATTTGGGTACTTATATTCAATCATAGAAAATCCTGTTATAATAGAAGTACAAGCTAATGAGAAAGGAATGGTTTTATGAAGGTAATACTTCTTGAGGATATTAAAAGCGTTGGCAAAAAAGGACAGGTCTTAGACGCCAGCGACGGATACGCAAGGAATTTTTTAATACCCAAAAAGCTGGCTGTGCTGGCGACTAAAGCAAACATGAACGATTTAGAGCAAAAGAGCAAGGCGGCAGAGGCCAAAAACGCCAAAGAGCTTGAAAATGCAAAGTTACTTGCTAAGGAGATTGAGGCCAAAAAAATCACTATTGAGGTTAAATTAGGTGAAAACGGGAAGTTGTTCGGTTCTGTTACAAGCAAGGAAATAGCCCAGGTTTTGGAGGAAAAGGAAGGTATAGTTGTTGACAAGAAAAAAATTGTCATTCCCGAGCCTATTAAAACAACCGGCGAAAAAACAGTTGAAATTAAACTTAGCCACAACATTTCCGCTAAATTAACAGTAAACATAACAGGAGTTTAGTTTTATTATGGACGACAACCAACTAAACGGTCAGCAGCTTCAAAACATTCAAAGAGTGCCACCTAACGACACGGAGGCTGAGCAGGCCGTTCTAAGCTGTATGCTTTTCGACCGTGAGGCCGTTTCTACAGCTTATGAGATCATTTCGGGAGACGACTTCTACCGCCCCGACCATAAGGCAATTTACGACGCAATGATAGAGCTGTTTGTTAACGGAGTGCCGGTAGATGCCGTTACCCTTAAAAACAAGCTGACGGAAAAAGGGCTTTTGGATCGGATAGGTGGCATGGAGTATTTGTCCGTGTTGGCCGGAGGTTATTATACATCTGCAAACATCAAGCATTATGCCCTAATCGTTGAAGCCCGGTCAACCTTACGTAAGCTGATTAAAGCGGCTAATACTATTTCTACGGACAGCTTTGAGGGTAAGGAATCTGTCGAGGCTATAATTGAACGTGCGGAAAAGCTCATATTCGATATCGCTCAAAGCCGTAACAGCTCCGAGTTTTCTCATATCCACGAAA
>CAZEYG010000454.1:0-2125 GCA_964516575.1 uncultured Defluviitaleaceae bacterium | reverse complement strand
ATAATACCAATCCTGATGGTTTACGCCCTAATCTAGGATTAGTATAAGGAGTTGACTATGAACCACATTTATTTAAAGGCCAACGCAAAAATCAACCTTGCGCTGGATGTTATAAAAAAGCGGGATGACGGCTACCACGACCTTAAAATGCTTATGCAGTCGGTGGGGCTTCATGATACGCTGCTTATTAAAAAAGTTGATAAATTTCCATACAAATTTGTATGCAACAAGCGCTGGCTTCCGACAGACGACCGTAACATAGTTAATAGAGCTTCAAAGCTGCTTATAGAACGGTATAATATAAAGGATGGTATTTTCATTGAGCTTAAAAAGAACATCCCTGTTTGCGCCGGAATGGGCGGCGGAAGCAGCGATTGTGCGGCGACGCTGATAGGTATGCGCCGTCTTTTTTCGTTACCTGTTTCAAACGAAGAGCTTATGGCTATTGGCAAGGAGTTAGGCGCCGACGTTCCCTTTTGCCTTATACGGGGAACCGCTTTAGCCGAAGGGATAGGTGAACGGCTTACTCCTCTTAAACCTCATCCGAAGAACGTGTTTATTGTCATATTAACGCCACAGATTTATGTTTCCACAGTAACGGTTTTTAAAAACTTGGATTTGTCTAAGATAACAGAAAGGCCGGATATTAACGGCATGATAGAGGTTATGAACGCCGGGGATATTAAAACCTTAGCTTCAATGTTTTGTAACGTTCTTGAAACGGTAACAATACCAATGTACCCGATTATTGCGGAGATAAAGGAAGCTCTTATGGAATCCGGCGCAATGGGCGCTTTAATGAGCGGAAGTGGGCCGACAGTTTTCGGTTATTTTGACGACCGGTTAAAGGCCGATGCTGCATTACGCATCGCAAGAAAAAGGTTTCCCGATATAAGGGAGGCTTTCTTAACAAGCGTGCTTTAAGCACAGAGGGATAAGCATGTATTTATTGGATAGATTTAAAAACACAATAAGCAAATATAATATGATTAAAAATAACAGCAGCATTATCGTTGGCTTATCAGGTGGGGCGGATTCGGTTTTTCTATTGCATATGTTTTACGCTTGCGCTAAAGAGTTTGGCTTTAGACTTTTTGCCGTACATGTAAACCACGGAATAAGGGGCGAAGAAGCCGAGCTAGACGAAAGGTTTTGTCTTTGCCTTTGCGACGGACTTAATGTACCTATAAACGTATATAGATGTAACGTGCCGGAGATTGCAAGGATAGAGGGTATAACATTAGAGGCGGCCGGAAGAACAGCCAGATATGACTGTTTTTTTAAGGAGCTTAACAAAAGAAACGCCCATGTAATAGCCGTCGCCCACAACCAAAACGACAACGCCGAAACGGCGCTTATGAACGTAATCCGTGGCACGGGTCTTTCCGGCCTTTGCGGAATCCCACCTGTAAGGGGCAAGATAGTACGTCCGGTTATAGAAATAAGCCGTGAAGAAATAGAAAGATATTTGGCTGAAAACGCTATTCCGTTTAGGACAGATTCTACAAACTCAATGGAAGCCTATACAAGAAATAAAATCCGCTTACGGCTTATGCCGGAAATAAAAAAAATAAACCCTTCGGCCGCCGACAGAATACAAAACATGTGCGGCATTCTTCGTGAGGAAAACGACTTTATGGACCAAACGGCCAAACAATTATACAATGAAAAGATAAAGGACACTTCAAAAGAAGGGGTGTATTTAAAAGCGGAGGTGCTGGCTCAATGTCATCCGGCTATAAAACGGCGGGTTATCCGCCTTGGTCTTAGCGCTCTTGTAGCGGATAACAAGGACATTTCTGCTGTCCATGTAGAGGATGTGCTTTCCCTTGTTGATAAGCAGTCGGGCAGAAGTTTAAGACTGCCCCATAACGTTATTGCCCAAAGGTGTTACGAGCATATCATATTAAAAATAACGCCGGCTGATAAGAACTTGCCTTTAACAAACGGTTTTTGCTACAAGTTGCCTATTGATAAACCTGTTTATATTAAGGAATCAGGGCAATATGTTATGCTGTCTCTTGAAAATAATCAAAAAAAAATTAGTGAAATTTTTCGCAAAAAAAATAACAATTATTCCAATAATGTATGTACTAAAAAGTTTTGTTGTGATAAAATAAAGGAC
>CAZEYG010000453.1:0-2126 GCA_964516575.1 uncultured Defluviitaleaceae bacterium | reverse complement strand
GCTCCTTTCGGCCCCCGCCTTTTAACAACCTCTTAATTATGCTCAAAGCGTCCCTGCCGCTTAAACGAATAACGGAAAGAGCGCCTGTTCCGGCGGCTGTTGCTATAGCTGTTATCGTATCGTTTAATGTGTCTGTTTGTGTGTTTTGCATTTATTTCAACCTTTATCTGTTTATACGCTAAATCGTTTAAAAATTCCAAGAAGCCTGTCCAACTCATCAGCGGAATAATATTCTATCTCTATCTTACCCTTGTTTTTGCCGTCTCGTATACTTACCCTTGCGCCTAGGATGTTTCTTAAATCCCGCTCTATGTATGCGTAACGGTTATCCTCGGAGGCGGCTTCCTTTGGCGGCTTTTCGGGCTGATTATAGGCGGCTACAAAGGGTCTTATAGCCTTTTCAGCTTCCTTTACGGAAAGCTCCTCATCTATTATTTTCTCCGCAAAATCAAGCTGTATACCGGGATCCTTAATTGTCAGCAAAAGCCTGCCGTGGCCGATTGTCAGCTTATTTTCCAGAATGAGGTTTTGAACGGCGGCGTCTAGATGGAGAAGACTTAGGGAAGCGGATATAGAATTTCGGCTTTTACCGACCTTTCCGGCGATATCGTCCTGGCTGAAAAAGAATTCATCTTGCAGCCGTTTGTAGCAAAGAGCTTCTTCGATTGGGTTTAAATCCTGCCGCTGTATGTTTTCTATAAGAGCAACCTGCAAGGTTTGCTGCTCATTATATTCCTTAATTATGACCGGAACCTTCTCAAACCTTGCTATCCTAGCGGCACGATACCGGCGTTCCCCGGCGATAATTTTATAAAAGCCGTTTTCTTCCTTTACTACAATAGGAGAAATTATGCCGTATTCCTTTAAAGACATCGCCAGCTCTTGGAGTGATTCGTCGTCGAAATGTTTTCTGGGCTGGCCTTTATTCGGCTCGATTTTGTTTATGTCTATCTCAATAACGCCGGATTTTTCAGCCGCCGCCACAGGCTCTTCTTTTGGAGCTGTCGGTATAAGCACGCCAAGCCCTTTACCAAGCCCTTTTTTATTAGCGGTCATAACTATCCCTCCTTATTACGTCCAATTTTTATAATGCTTTTTCTTTCAACCTTTGCTTGCTTCGGTTCGTTTTTATCAGGCTTATCCGGTTTAACGGTTTTATTAGAAGGTTTATCGTCGGTTTTGCTTCCGATAACTTCTTCGGCTAAAAACATGTAACTTTCGGCGCCTTTAGAGCGCTCGTCGTATACGGTTATAGGAACACCGTGGCTGGGCGCTTCACTTAACCGGACGTTCCGGGGAACAATGCTTTTATATACGCTGCCGGGTAAATGAGCCTTAACCTCCTCAACAACCTGCATTGAAAGGTTTGTACGTGAATCAAACATTGTGAAAACAACGCCTTCAATAATAAGCTCAGGGTTAAGCTGTTTTTGCACAAGAGATATTGTATGTAAAAGCTGGGAAAGTCCTTCAAGGGCAAAATATTCGCATTGTATCGGAACCAAAATAGAGCTGGCAGCCGTTAGCGCATTAATCGTCAGCATATTAAGCGACGGCGGGCAATCTATAAGTATAAAGTCGTATTCATTTTTCAAAGGTTCAATAATGTTTTTTAAAATATATTCTCTGTTTTCATAACCAATAAGTTCAATTTCAGAGCCGGCAAGCTGAATATTAGCCGGAAGCAGATTAAGGTTGTCTATCCCTGTAGGTCGAATTATATCGTCAACGGAGCATTCTCCAAGCATAAGGTTGTAGACTGTTTTTTCAAGAGCGTTTTTATCTATGCCAAAACCGCTTGTTGTATTGCCCTGGGGGTCACTGTCTACAGTTAACACCTTTTTACCTTTTTGAGCAAGACATGCGGAAAGGTTTATGTTTGTTGTAGTTTTGCCGACGCCGCCCTTTTGATTGGCTATGGCAATTATTTTTCCCATTTTTTCACCTCATAGTTAAGGTTTCGCATCATTAAAATTATATCATTAATTATAAAATAAAAAAAGGGGTAAATTACCACGGTTTAATAATCATTAAAAATTAATGCATAATCTTTTTATTATGTCGCTGTTAAATAAATGATGTTAATTTTTTTTGAAAATATCTCAACTAAAAAAGTTAAGTAATCA
>CAZEYG010000452.1:0-2137 GCA_964516575.1 uncultured Defluviitaleaceae bacterium | reverse complement strand
GTGGAAGTGACGTCTGCCTCCTCCAGCACTGATACAGCGCTCATCAACACCTACCTCAATCAGATTCGAGAGGCAACCCTTGATTTTTACCGGGAATACATCTCGGGAGGTGCAGGTGTGGCCAATTTTTCGGTTACGGTAAAGGAAGTAAGGACGAACTATGATGTGAATCCGGATAATGCAACTGCATGGATTACCTTTACCGTCCAGCCCTTTATCGGCCCGCACATTGAGGTCGGGCTTGATGAAATCACATTTATGGCGGACAATACAGGCAAAGTGGAGCTGGTTGCTTTTCAGCACAAGAAAAGTGAGTCGTTGCCTGAACGCTATCAAAGCTCGATCATCAAGGAGATTCCGTTGAGCTGATTATTTCGTCGCAGTAGTTAGGCATCGTTTGACAAATGCCGTTGCTAGAGCTTAAATTCATAAGAAATATACTTGAAGCCATAACCCTCCGGTTTCACTACCAAATTCCCGGTTGCCCACGGACGATTTGGCGCATCGTCGGGGCCGTAGATTCCCACAACAATGTGAAGCAACTCCCCATCCTGCTCGGTTTGCAGCGCGCGTGTGCCGCCACCTCCGCCACTATCCAGCATTACATAGTCGTTTTCATACCGTTCATTGGTGGTTTCGTCAACATAATTGTAACGTGAGGAAGTCCGCAGATAGTCTGCCGTCACATCAAAATACTTTTGAATCGCCCCCTCGGTCTCGGTGCCGGGGGCACGGTGGCTGAACTCGGCGTATTGGCCGGATTCATCCGTTTCCATCCCCAACAAGTTGTTGTAGGCGCAAAAGTCGATCAGGTTGTCAGCGGGAATATCGCTTGCTGTCTCCCACGATTGCAGCAGAATTCCACCATAGGGAATCAGCGGATGAACATACTTTTGCGTGATTTCCTCAAGGTAGGCTTCATCCTGCGTTATAGGGTACTCGGGGTAGTAGTATTTGTAGAAGTTATACTGCCAGCCGCTGCCCTTGTGCAGAAGTATGGCCAACTCGCCGCCCGCAATCACAGTTACATCATCTGCCCGGCTGTAAAACTCGTAGCTGAGCACAAGCAGATTGCCTGTTTGCACCGCTTCTGTGATCCTTATGGCGAGCGGAGCGCCGATTCCATCGAACCGATAGGTGTTTGTTTGTGAATCGTAGCGGTGGCATTCTTGAGGTATTGCTCCCGCAGGGTGGGAAAATCGCCAAGGGCATTGGGGTATCGGTATTTTTGGCAGCCGACAGCGGTTAGCAGCAGCGCAAATCAAAGCACCAACCTCACAAAGCGAGAAAATCGACAACGGAATCGTACTGGCATAGAAAAACTCCTTGAAATTAATCTTCTTTCAAAGTATACGCCCTTTGCCCGGCTGCTGTCAACGAAGGATCAAGCATTCTGCGCTTAACGCCGCCGAGAGCTTATATATCGCTCCATACGCGAAATGCCTACCTTAGAAATCGGCAAGGCTTATGCCACGATGGCAGCATGAAAAGCAATCATTGCTTGGATATTATCAGATCCTATAAAATGAACTCAATACCACAACTGGTATTGACAAATCATATCAAACACTATATAATGTAGTCGTGATGTTTTTTTGAGTCTTTCGATGGACTTTCCATGTTGGTAGCTTCGTTGCTGCTGTTTTTGTAAGCGATCAGGCGCAGTACTCCCCTTTATGGGCGTACCGCGCCTTTTTTGTTTTGTTGAATAAATGATAGGTAGACTTGGAACGAGGCTTCGCGCTGTGAGGATTCTCGTTCCTTTTCATAAAAAATAATGAGAGGATGTACCGGCATGAAACTGAGACTAAAAAAATGGAACCGTATTCGGAAAAGGACGCTGACACTGCGAAATCCCGATGCTATGGGGAACCCCCGCAAAGTCGTTGTATGGTACGACGATTTGAGCAAGGCGAAAAAGCCCCCGGCATGGATGAAGGAGATTTTGTTCTCAAGCGATGCCTCTTGCAATGAAAAAGCCGGATAAAGATGGGCAAAAATGAGTTGACAATACAAGGAGAATCGATATGATAAACACCGACAGCGTAATCATCAGTAAAATTCAAAAGCTGCTTACACTGGGAAAAAACAACTCAAATGAAAACACAAAACATGTGTTTTTTTTGTTGGTCCTTTT
>CAZEYG010000451.1:0-2140 GCA_964516575.1 uncultured Defluviitaleaceae bacterium | reverse complement strand
TGCTATATTATAGCAAAAACTGCCAACGTTGAATAGATATTAAACAGGCTCTTAGCGGAACACTGACCAGCTTTATCTCCTTTAACGAATTTAGCAGAACAACAACTAATACTCAATTCATACAACTTAATTTAGAAAAACAAAAAGATTCCGAGATAGACCAATCAACTTTACCAAAAGCAGAAATTGTTACAATAGAATCTGTCTTTTATGATACATTACCTGGCGGGCTTGCGGTATATAAAGCGAGTTTTCACCCTTGGGGCACCTATGACAGCTCATACATAGAGGTGGATAACAACCTTACACTAACATTAGAAATAGATGGTGCAGAAAAAATTTTAACCCCACTGGAAGGTGTTGGCACAATAACCAATGCAGTAACCTTTGCATACCCCATTACAAAAGATAATATGGGAGCAAAGGTGACTGCTAGAAAAATTGAAAATGTGAAAAATGCTAGTGATTCCAGTGTAGTAAGTTTTACAGTAGGTGATGCAAACGTTAATAATTTTGTAAATAACAGTCCTTTAGTGGCACTAACTCCTGTTTTGGGTGCCATTACGACAGATAAAGAAGTCTATAAGGGCAACGAAACAGTAACGGTAACAATTCCTGTGGAAAATGCTGAATTATTAACCGATGGCGATACGAGTACATACCCAATAAACAACGTTTTAAAATGGTTAAGGCTCTCTATAGATGGAGGTCAAAGTTTTTTGTCTACAGATGCAATGACGTGGGACGAGGGAGCTAAAACCATAACGGCTCAATTTGAAGCGCCTATAAACTCCAATACAGGAAATATGAAAGTATGTGCGGAAACTTTTATTTTTAGTAGATTTGCGGAAATGCATGAGGGTACACTAGATAACCCTGAATATTTTAGGGCGGTTTATGGTGGAAATAAAATTTTTGAAGTGAACAACGAACAAGTAGCTTTAGTTCCTATTGACAGCATGACTGTAACTGGTATGCCAAATAATAAAGTTGTGACTGTAGATCAACTAAATACTCCAATTAATTTAACAGTTGCAATTAATCCAAACGAGGCAACCTTTAAAACCTATAAATGGATGTCCAGTAATAACAATGTGGCGAAGGTTGAAAGCGGTAAATTAACTTTTATAAAAGAAGGTCGTGTAACAATCACCCTTGTTTCTGACGAGGCTAAGTATAGAAGCAATAATGGATTGCCTGAAAATAACGATATATTGGTTCAGTCTTTCACCTTTTTTGTTGGAGATTATGATGCAAGGTTATGGACCAGTAGCCTTTCGGCTAATTTGTCTGACGACAAAACCGCTGTGACAGCTCTGTTCTATGATAATCTAGATGTTCAAGGCAATGAATGGAATGGAGCGGAGTTTACTTATTCGATAAAAAATGCTGCATACACTGAAGTTAAAACAGGGACAGTAGCTACAGACAATGGCTTCACACAAGTGCCGCTTGTCTTTGACAGTTATACTCCAAAAACAACTTCACAATTTTCAAACGGAGAATATGAAGCCGCCTACACCATAACATTAACGGCAACAAAAGATTCCAACAGCATTTCTGCAACCGCTAATGTTTATTTGATGCCGCCTAGTATTGAAATAATACCTAAAACAAGCAATACTAGCGTAAATGTTGGAGACAACGTTCAAGTTGGGTTTACGGTCAAAAACTTGGTTTCAGGTTATGATGCAACATATTCTATAAAAGGCAGTGACGGTACAACATATGTAAGCAATCAAGCACTATCAACAAATGGCTTTGCTGAAACATTAGAGACAAACGGTTTGTATACGCTTGATGGAGCAATAAGCTATAATATCCCATCATTGCCTACCGGCAAGGCAACGCAACGGTTTTATTTTTCCATACAAGCAAAAAATGTTCAAGATACCTACGATACAGTTTATGAGGATAGTGTTTTTGTTTCCAGTGATGACGTTTCGTTAATAAAAACAACATATAAAAATGGAAACGGAGAAGTTATTTCAACAGATGGTATAATTATTGGGCTTAGCGAGGACAAAGTAAAAGAAATAATACACACCACAACCGATTATTGTGAGCCATTATACAAATATCTTGAAGTTATGACTAAACCCAAAACGCTCTCTGTAGAAAAACCTTATGAATGGAGTCA
>CAZEYG010000450.1:0-2145 GCA_964516575.1 uncultured Defluviitaleaceae bacterium | reverse complement strand
GTTAAACAGTCCGTTCTATAAAGAAGAATTTGGAGGGGAAGCAAATTATGAACACTCTAAAAAGCTTAATTTTCAACAACTTTAAAATTAAATTTTTGTCTCTCCTTTTTGCTATTTCCATATGGTTTTACTGTATGAATGTTACGGCTGATATGGAAATTACAACAAGCTTTAATATCTCTCTTAACGTCCTTAACGCTGAGGCATTTGAAAAAGAAGATATGCTCTTACAAAACAAAACTAAACTTCAGCAAACCTCTATCCGCCTACGAGTAAAAGGTAAACGCGTTGATATAGAAAATTTGCAAAGAAGCCGTGAACTACAGGAGAGATTTACTGCATATATTGATTTGGGGCTTATCGAGCTTAAATACGCAAAACAATTAAGCACACCAACACCAACCACCGTTTTTTTAACAAAAGCCCCCGGCTATGAAGTAATGGAGCAATACCCAACAACAGTCGATGTTATCCTAGAAAAATATACAAACCAAACAAGGGATATCACTGTCTACACAGAAGGTAAACCAGCAGAAGGCTACACCGATTTGGCTAAGGAAATAAAACTCGAAAAAGTTACCATAAGCGGTCCACAAACGCCTGTTTCTAAGGTTTCGGAGGTTCGGGTTGTGGTTAATGTTAAGGGCGCAACAAAGGAATTGGTTGTAGATGCCATACCCAAAGCATATGATTTTGAAGGCAACGAAATTGAAGATATTACAATTACACCCTCCACAATCAAAGTAACCGTTCCTATTTATAAACTGGCAAAAATCCCTATATCAAAGCCCGATTATAAAGGTGAACCACCAGACGGATACGAAATAACTGGCATTGACTGGAATCCTAAATACGCCGAAATAATGGGCAAAGAAGAGGATATAGCCAATATGCGCGAAATAACCCTCCTGCCCCTTGATGATGTTAGCAACCTGACAGAAACAACCACCGTCCCTTATGATTTACGCTCATATTTGACGACAAACATACAAATTATTAACGGAACTGCACAAGAAATCAATGTCGAAATCTATATAGAAAAACTAGAGCAAAAAACACTGATTATACCATCAAATAAAATAGAAATAAACGGCAACGCCGATACAGTCGTTTTCCAGGATACCTCTGTAAGTCTTACCGTTTCCGGCACCGCCAATGTCATGCAGGATATTGATAATTCATCCGTAACAGCATCCGTCGATTTAACAGGATTGTTGCCCGGCGAATATGACTTGCCATTAACATTGACATTGCCTGATAATATCAATCCACTAGGCGATACCCCAACTATCAAAACAACAATTCTAGCTAGAGACTAGAATGGGTAATGCCTAGCAATTAAGCAATCTTTCGCAAAAAAACTTTCGTTTATAACTATCAATTATTTATAAATTAACTCTCTATCCCATGCGTAACGCAAAAATGGGGTCAAGGGGCTTGCCCCTTGTGGGGGTTTGGGGGTAACACCCCCAAGGTCTTAATCACTTTAAAGGGGGAAATACCATTGGGAAAATTATTTGGAACAGACGGCGTAAGGGGTCTAGCTAACGTTGAATTAACACCGGAGCTTGCCTTTAACCTAGGTCGTGCCGGAGCATACGTCCTCACTAAACACACCGATAAAGCACCGAAAATTATACTTGGCATGGACACAAGAATCTCCTGCGATATGTTGGAAGCCGCCCTAACCGCCGGAATGACATCCGTCGGCGCAAAGGTTATCCAGGCCGGCGTTTTGCCAACACCTGCCATTGCTCACCTCGTGCGCAAATATAACCTGGATGCAGGCGTTATGATTTCTGCATCACATAACCCGTTTATGGATAACGGTATCAAGTTTTTTGATTCGCAGGGCTTCAAACTAAAGGACGATATCGAGGAAGAAATCGAAGCGTTTATATTAAACGGTATGTCTGGCATACCACGCATTGTTAATGAACAAATAGGAACAAGAGAACCGGCAGACGAAGCCCTCACTGACTATGTTAACTTCTTGAAATCAACTGTCGGCGATGTAAGACTTGATGGACTAAAGATTGCTTTGGATTGTGCAAACGGCGCAACGTATAAAGCTGCTCCGCTTGTCTTTTTCGAGCTTGGTGCAGAGGTCTTAGTTATGCATAATGAACCTGACGGCATTAATAT
>CAZEYG010000449.1:0-2151 GCA_964516575.1 uncultured Defluviitaleaceae bacterium | reverse complement strand
TTGGAAATTAACAAAGCAAGTGACGGCTTGACTGTTGCTATAGAAAATAAAGGCGCTATATCAGAGATTAGCGCTGAAAAAGTGCTTGTATGTACAGGCAGGGAAATGGATATTGAAGGCCTTAACTTAGATGCAGTCGGTATCAATTATACCAAAAAAGGGATTACCGTAGACGAAAACTATCGTACAAGCGTGCCTGGAGTATACGCTATAGGTGATGTTACAGGAAGAGTTATGCTTGCTCATGTGGCTTCTGAAGAGGGTAAGGTATGCGTCGAAAGGCTTATGGGCGAACATACTGAGGTTGATTACGGCCTTGTGCCTAATAATATATTTACGTTCCCCGAGGTATCCTCCGTTGGACTTACGGAAGAAGAAGCTAAGTCAAAAAATATTGATTATGTCGTTAGCAAATTCCAATTTGCAGCAAACGGGAAAGCGCTTACAATGGGTGATTCTGATGGTATGGTGAAGGTTATTGCGTCGGAAGACAAAAATACCGTTCTTGGTGTACATATTATCGGCCCTCATGCAAGCGATTTAATCCACGAAGCTGTTATAGCTATGAAAGCAATGCTTACCGTTGAAGAAATATCCTTAACAATGCACGGCCACCCCACGTTACCTGAAGCTTTTTTGGAGGCAACTATGGGTATTTTGGGAACAGCCGTTCATATTGCTCCGCCTAGAAAATAGTCTATACGAAAGGGGTGATGTTTAAGAACTCTTTCTGTTATAGAAACAAAGCACTAAAACAAAAATGAATTGGAGGAAACTGTTATGAGATTAAAAATGAAAGGTATTGCAAGTGTTGCAACGTTGTTACTTACTTTTTCTTTGTTAGCCGGCTGCAGCAAACCGGCAGAGCCAGCTCCTGCTCCATCAGCAGCAGCTCCTGCTTCTGAAGCTCCAAAAGAAGCAGCAAAAGCTCCTTTAAAGGCAGCTCTGCTTACGTCCGGCCCAATTAACGACGGCGGCTGGAACACCCATGCCTACAACGGTTTATTAAAGTGTCAGGCTTTAGGTTATGAAATTGCCAACACTGAAAACGTTCAACAAGCTGAAATGGAAACCATCCTTCGCGACTATGCGAAAAAAGGTTATAACCTTATAATCGGTCATGGTTTTGAGTATGGCGATACGCTTTTAGTAGTTGCGGCCGATTATCCTGATATTAAATTCCTTCAAATTGGTGGTGACGCTGAAAACGGCACAAACGTCGGCTCTAGAATCTTTGCAACCGGTGACATTGCTTATGTTATAGCAGGTATAGCCGCTAGAAGCACAAAGACAAACAAGGTCGGTTTTGTTGGCGCTATGGAAATTCCTACTATAGCTGGTGAGGTTGCTATGTTTAAAAAGGTTATACCTATGGTAAACCCTGAAGCAACTGTTACAACTGCTTATATTGGCAGCTGGACAGACATCGCAAAAGGCAAAGAAGCTACACTTGCTCAAATCAACAGCGGCTGTGACGTTATCATTGGTATAGGTGACGCTTGTGACGCAGGTGCTATCCAAGCTTGCCAGGAAAATCCGGGAACAAAGTTCATCGGCTGGGCAGGCGACTTCAATGCTATGGCTCCAGATATCGTTTTAACATCTGGTGTTCAAGACGTAGCAGGTATTATTGAAGGTGACGCAAAGGATATTTTAGACGGTAAATTCGATTCAAGCAATAAGGTTCTCGGCGTTAAAGAAGGCATCACTGTATTAGGTACTTTCTCAGATACAATTGACCCTGAAGTTAAGAAGATTGCTTTACAGGAATATGAAGATTTAAAAGCAGGAAAAATCACTCTCCCTGAAATTGAATACTAAAAATCAAGGTGTCTTCCCACTATCTGAAATTTATAGATTTTGAGCTGATTTTATTCCTTGCAAGGCAAATTTTCGCAGGAATATAGGAAATATTTCAAGAAAATTTAACGAAGCAATAAGTAAAATCAGCCAAAAGATGGGCGTTGAGCGGTAATGGGAGCACGCTATAGTTAATGAAACACCTTTTAAGCGTTTGGTTTATTGCCATCGCATAATACAAACTGTCACACTAGCGTTGTTGTTAAAATACTTATTTAATAACCAAGCTGTCCCGCCTTGAAGGGCGGGGCGGCGGTTCTAACCGATAAGATATAATATTTAACAACAACG
>CAZEYG010000448.1:0-2182 GCA_964516575.1 uncultured Defluviitaleaceae bacterium | reverse complement strand
ACAGTAACACCCACAATGGTGGCTATGGATATGTCTACAATAGGTGTTATTGATAACGGGGGGCTTCGAAAACTAACACTGCGCGAAGGACTACGACTGTTTGGTTACCCCGAGAGCTATACCTTGGCTGATTTTGAAGGCACGAAAAAAGGTTTAAAGCAAGGATTTGATATTCTCGGAAATACGGTATGCGTTCCAGTTGTTGAGGCAATCTGCAAAAGAATGGCAGCAAGTTATTCAAACGCTGAGGAGGGTAAATAGATATGGCTACACAAAAACCCAAGAAGATGACCGTCGATGAATATATTAAGTCCACCACTTTGTTTTACATAGATGATGAGCTTGAATCAAGATACTCTCAAAGTGTAACAGAAGGTGTTGATAAGCTGAGAACTCAATTGCTGGGTGTCGCTATTCCTGACGGCTTGAAAAAGTATATCCGTGATAACAAAGATTCCCTCCACTTGATTACCAGTTTATTAAATATTTCAGAAGAGCGTTTTAAGCGAGTTGTAACAATGTTGCGGCTTCAAAGACGGCACAAGCCGACGAGCGAATGGACGCTTAACACTATTCGAGAGCAAATGCTTGCAGACGCAGGCGTAATGGATGAAATTTGTGAATTATTAACCGTTGGTGCATCATTAGAAAAGTACAAGGCACTTATCCCAGCTTATTATCTTGAAAACTTTAAAATTGATGCTTCAACGCTTGGGCGATTATCCAATGAAGATGATGCTCGCCGACTAATAAAAAGAGGATTTGAAGGTAAGTACAGCAATAATATTGGTGCCAGTTATTTTAAACTATTATTGGATTGTATTACTACAGCCTGTGAGTCCACCGGCTTAACCCTCGCGGCTAAAAATGCTGTACCAATAATAGGTCGCAAAGTTAGTATAGCTATACCCAACGTTGAATCCCCGCGCATACTCATTGACACTACTTATGGGATAACGACTTCAAGCACTCAATCCGATTATGCGGGGAATGCGGAAAAGGCGGCGAGTGAACTCCGAAAAAAGAATGATGGGAAACCCGACAAGCAGCGGATAGTTTTCATTAACGTGATTGATGGTGCAGGTTGGGTGGCAAGACGTTCTGACTTAGACAAGATACACCAATGCTCAGATTATTTGTTGAATTTGAAAACAATCGGAACGATTTCCGAAATAATCACTTACTACCTATAAACAGGAGGGACAACTATATGAATGCAGACCAAAGAAAAGCCGCCCTTGCACAGATTCAAGCTGAAAAAGAGCCGAGCATGACCGGTATAGCCTTGATGTATCACGGTGAACGGAAAACATTCAACGCTTATGCCATCCCTCTGAGTATGCTCACATATAATCCGTATAATGGGCGCATTGGAAGCGTGGTCAAATCTTTCGAGAGGCAAAATCACGCATTAAACCCTGACAGCCCAGAGGATACGGTGCTTATTGAAAAATTCTTGTGGGAGTCAAAAAAAGAAGCAAACGAACGGACAATGAAAAGCCTTCTTGACGACCATCAACAGCGTTTTGGGATAGTCACGGCTGACGGCCGGATTATCGATGGAAACCGGCGTGCCAGCTTGCTTAACCGTATTTGGCGCGACAGCTCAATACCAGCAGGCCGCAAACAGCACACGCAATTTTTCATAGCCATCATTTTACCTATTGATGCAGATAAAAAGGAACTGCTCCGTCTTGAAACGACGTACCAAATGGGCGAAGATGCGAAGGTTGATTATGGTCCCATTGAGAAATATCTCAAAGCAAAAGACTTGGCTGATGAAGGATTTAGCTATGGTGACATTGCAGAGTTTATGGGTGTTAAGCAAACTGATGTTAAGGATTACCTACGGATACTTCAACTAATGGATGAGTATTTAGAAACGTATGGCTACACAGGCATATACACTGCGCTCGGAACAAGCGAGGACTCATTCATTAAGTTAGAAGCTGCACTGCGTGGGTATGCTGCCGGCGGCGTTGCAAAAATGTGGGGATATGATGTTGAAGAGGACGTTTCCGACTTAAAAGGCATCGCCTTTGATTACATACGATTAGGGTTAGACCAGCAGGACTTCCGTGACATCATTCGTAAGCCGAGCAAAAACAATACAGATTCCAGTTTTTTCTCAAGTGAAGATATTTGGAAGAGTTTTGTGGAAGCTCACTTTGCAGCAGTAGAG
>CAZEYG010000447.1:0-2183 GCA_964516575.1 uncultured Defluviitaleaceae bacterium | reverse complement strand
TTAGGTGTCACGCTGGCAAAGGTTTTTGGGCTTAATTCCTTTATCGGGCTTTGCGTCGGTTCAATACCTATGATAGGTGGTCACGGCACAGCCGGTTCTTTCGGCCCTCTGTTTTCTGAAACATACGGCGTAGAAAGCGCACCAACTATTGCTTTAGCAGCCGCAACCTTTGGCCTTGTTATGGGCGGAATAATAGGTGGGCCTATTGCAAAAAAGCTGATTTCAAAGTACAATCTTTCTAACAAGCATTTGATTAATTCAGATTTAAAGCATACCGAAGCAGACGGCATACGAAGCGAATTTACTACAGAGGAAATGCTCAAAGCCTTCTCACTGCTGTTTTTAGCAGCCGGAATAGGAAGCATTATTTCATATCTGATGCAAAAAACCGGAATGACTTTTCCGTCGTACATAGGCGCTATGCTGGCGGCGGCTATAATAAGAAACATAGCCGACATGACTAATCTGTTTAATATAATGGGCGACGTAATCGAAATACTCGGTAACGTATCATTATCCATCTTCTTGTCTATGGCGCTTATGAGCCTAAAGCTTTGGCATCTTGCCGATTTAGCCGTACCACTTGTTGTTATGCTTATAGCCCAAACTATACTTATGGGGCTTTTTGCATACTACGTAACCTTTAACCTTATGGGGCGGGATTATGAAGCCGCTGTAATGTCCTCTGCAAGCTGCGGTTTTGGTATGGGTGCAACACCAAACGCCATAGCAAACATGCATGCTTTAACTGTAAAATTCGGCCCGGCGCCTCGTGCATTTTTTATCGTTCCCCTTGTGGGCAGCTTGTTTATTGATTTTGTAAACGCCAGCATAATAACCCTATTTGTCAACTTTGTGGCATAGATAAGTTTAACAGGAGTGTAAAATTATGAGAGCATTGATATCAAGCAACATGCAAAAAGACAATCCAATAGAAATAACTATCGACAAGCATTCCACGACCCCAATTTATATGCAGATTGTTTTTCATATACATTCCTGTATACAGCAAGGCCAAATAAAAGGCGGTTATAAGCTGCCAACCGTACGTGAGCTGGCGGATAAAACCGGCCTTTCAATAGGCACTGTAAGGCGGGCTTATGACGAGCTGCAGAGAATGAATATGATAGAAATGACCCAAGGAAAGGGTACGTTTATTTTAACGAAAGCAGAGGATGTTACAATCGTCAGCAAAAAAGAACGGGCTATGGCAGCTATAGATACTCTTATCGACGAGCTTTTAGAGCTTAAATTTTCTTATCGTGAAATAGAAATTCTCATGGAGCTGAACATTTTAAACCGGCAGGAAAAATCTGATAAAGTAACAATAGCAATTGTCGACTGCAATCCCGAGTCTATTTCAGTAATTGCAAAGCAGCTTTCCGATCTTAATAATATAACAATCGTTGAGTTTCTTTTAGACAATGTTCAGCTTTCGCCCTTTAAGCTGGTTGGCAATTATGATATAATAGTTACAACAAACACACATTACGAGCTTCTTTCTGATATTCTTTATCAAAAGATAGAAAATATTACTAAAGTTGTTATGACTACCAGCGACCGCACAATCTTAGATTTGGCCTCAATACCCGAAGGCTCTAATGTAGGCATATGGTGTCAGAGCACCCGCTTTGTTCGGATAGTAAATCAGGGCTTGGCTAAATATACAAAAAACCTGAACAATATTACCCACGCTCTGCAATCAGAGAAATGTGATTTTAAAAAGTTTTTGGATTCCATTAACGTTTTAATCGTCTCCCCCGACTATTTATCATTTACACCAAAAGAAAACATTACTCTAATTGATAAATTTTCGTCAAAAGGCGGTAAAGTAGTTCACTATAACTATCAAACGGACAGAGGCTCTTTAATGTTTCTGCGTGAGAGAATTGAGAGCTTAGAAAAAACCTTTAAAAAGGAGGCGTAGTATGGCATATTCTATTATTCAGGAAAACCATTTGTATAGCGTTTATTTTGCGCCCCGCGGCAAGCAGCGCCTTACAAACCTTGCTATGCAAATATCCCAGCGTCATTTGGGCGCTTTTGACCGGCTAATAGGCATAATCGGCGAGCCAGGCTCCGGTAAAAGTGTTTTTGTAAAGGGCATGTTCCCCGGAATGGAGCTTTCTAACGACGATAACGGCGTTAATATGCGCCCGCTACCGTTACTGAACATGGAAGAG
>CAZEYG010000446.1:0-2189 GCA_964516575.1 uncultured Defluviitaleaceae bacterium | reverse complement strand
ATTGCAGCAGTTTCAATGACTTCTTGTATAACTTTGAACCCTGTTGTATCTTCAAAACCACTTAAGCTATTCTTTATAGTTGTTACAGCACCGGATATGAAAGTTACTATGCCGCCGAATGCTTTATTGAAAAGGTCGCTCTGTTTTATAGATTCATTTAATTTAACTATGAAATCACCGATACCGGCGGTAAAGTCGAGTATTCCTACTGCTCCCGGAGCGAAAAGACCTATTAAATCTCCGACGGATTTTAATGCCGCGCCAAAAGCCTGCTTTCCTATGTCTAATAAAGCGAATAAACCAGCGAACGTTCGCTTTATCTTATCTGCTGTTTCATCTCCTATTTTGAATTTCGCCGTCACTTCTTGAATAGCTTTAGAAATCTCGACGAGTTTTTCACCAGTCATCGGTGGAAAGATTTCTCTGAATGCTTCTCCAATAGGTTTTAGTACACTCTGTAGGCCTTTAAAAGCATTCGCTAATGCTTGTATAATCGCATCACGTCCGCCATTTTCATTCCAAAACTTTAGCATTTCATTACGAGCATCCGCAGAAGCGCCCATAATACTTTCAAAACCTTGACTTATAGAAGTAAAGAATTGTGTCGCTTGTTCTTTATCTCCTATTATGTTTTCCCATGATTCGGCCCATCCTGACTGAACAGATTCCTTCATGGTATCCATTAAGTGAGTAAAGGTTTTTATTTCGGTAGCAGCTTTTACCAATGCCTCATCTTCGGCAAAATCGTTAAATACACCGATCATAATATCTTTGGTGATGTTTAGTAATGGTGCTGATGTAGCCGAAGCTTTTATAGCATCTCGGAAATTGACTTCGCCGTCTTTGATTTTTTTGGCTATATCCGGCATCAATTCTCCTAATTCTACAGCTTTATCAATTAACGCCGTTTGGAAAAGTTCGCCACCCATTCCTGCATTTACCACAGAATTCCAGCTTTGCATCGACATACGACCTTCGGCTAAGGCTTGTGATAATTGATACATTGCTGTAGATGCCTGTTGGGCGTTTGAACCAGTGCCTGCTGCTAAATTTGCAATACCTTTAATCGCTCCAACCGATTCATCTAATTTAACACCTGAGGCTGTAAATGTACCAACGTTTTTAGTCATGTCAGCGAAGTTATATATAGTTTTATCTGCGTACTCATTTAGTTCGCCTAAAGCAGCATTTACATCATCAAGAGTCGTACCTTTACTACGGGTATTGGTAAGAATTGTGGTAATGGCGTTCATCTTTGTCTCATACTCTTCTAAACCAGTCATAACTGGATCAGTCGTAAGAGATTTAACTAATTGTACGCCTGCATTAATTGCCGCATTTGTGATATTAACTAACGCCGTTACGCCCATTATACCGAGAGTCGAAAATTTATCCGAAATTGCCTGTACGCCGGATGAAAGACCAGCAAGAGTGTCCCCCTTACCCGTTTTGTCAAGACCGCCTTTAAGGTTCTCGAGCGACTTTATACTTGTCTTAATGCCATCTTCAAACTGCTTATTATCAAACTGCATCTCGACAACGCGCTTGTCGACGCTCATAATCTGGTTACCTCCTTCCACGCGCTTTCGGCTAACTTATCAAAAATTGGTCTTATTGCCGGATTAATATAGTCTCTTCCTCGAACATAACCTCCGTTGCGTGTACCGTGTCCGTATTGCAGAAGTATCGCAATAGGTGTGCCGTTTACAACGTTCGAGTTAGTCCAAGATATAGAAAAAGAGCCCTTGTTTACACTGATTGTGTAATCCCAAGAACTCGCTGTTAAGCCGCTGTCAACTGGAGTCGCAGCAGACAAAGCACGAACACCTTCTCTGCCGTATGATTCCAATATTGCTTTGTAATTAAGTTTTTCGGAGCTTTTAAAGAATTTCTCAGTGTTTTTAAAGTCGCCCTTATGTTTAAATACTACCATTTTTACCTCCCGTGTTTTTATGGGAGTAATTAACCTTTCGTGTTAAGTTGATTACGACGAGCCTCATTAATTGCTCGTTGTCTATCCAATTGTGTTCGGCGACCCATCTTTTTTGGAGGGGCATTCTTAATATTACATACTTGTATTAGCGTAATTAATCTGTTAAAGTGCCACTTCTGACACTCCATTGGTATGTTCAACGAAATCATCCAGTAATATATGATTTCGGACGTCACTATATCCTTACTTTGTCCTG
>CAZEYG010000445.1:0-2192 GCA_964516575.1 uncultured Defluviitaleaceae bacterium | reverse complement strand
TGCAGCCTTCTTGACCTCTTGTCAAACTCTAAAATGAAAAGAAAGCATTACATAGGGGTTCCAGTTGATTGTATCGGAATAATTGAAATATTTACATTTACTGCCTGCGTTCAGGCACTGCAAATGTGTGTTGAGGGCTTTAACGTTTCGATAATTTCTGTGCAAAAATATTTAGGGGGACAAATGTCCACAATTATTTTAGGGGGACGCAACGACGATATAAGATGGGCTGTCGAATCAGTTCAGCATAGCAATATGCTTAAAGGATACGTTAAATCGGCTGAATGTATCGGCAACCCTCATCCACAGATTATGGATTTCATAAGTTAAAACTATCGTGTTTGAAACATGGAACTATAAACACTAACAGGAGGCTAATCATGCCTGAGGAACTTAGCATAGCGGCTGAAAAGCCTGCAGCCACGGAAATTGAAGAAAAGTCTGATACCAATAAACAGGAAGAAAAACCTGATACAAATACAAAAAATATTGATAATTCAAAAAGGAGAGAATTTAAGATGTCAGAATCATTAGGTTTTATTGAAACAAAAGGACTTACTGCAGCAATAGAAGCTGCTGATGCAATGCTAAAAGCTGCTAATGTAAGCCTTGTTGGATGTGAAAAAATAGGCTCCGGGCTTGTATCAATAATAATAAGCGGCGATGTTGGGGCAGTAAAAGCGGCTACCGAAGCCGGAGTGGAAGCGGCAAGAAAAATAGGCGACCTCGTAAGTGTAAACGTTATTCCAAGACCTCACGGTGACGTACTTAAAATATTACCGAACATTAACTAGAAACGGAGTTTGCAAATGGCCGGTTACGTCATAATAGGCGGAGATGCCGCCGGTATGAGTGCGGCATCCCGTATAAAACGAATTAATCCCAATGCGGAGCTTACTGTTTTTGAGCAAACAGATGTCGTATCTTACGGTGCCTGCGGATTGCCTTATTATATATCGGGTGTAAACAGCGATATAAATAAAATGCGGATACGAACCTGCGAACAATTTCGTGAATCGGGCATAGATTTGCGTATAAATTCAAAGGCAGTAAAGGTCTACAGTAAGCAAAAACAAGTACTTGTTTTAGAAAATGGCAGTCATTCCTATTTACACGAATATGATAAGCTGCTTGTAGCAACAGGCGCAAGCCCTGTTTTGCCACCTTTTGAAAATGCCGGTCTTAATGGTATTTTCGTCCTTAAAACTTTAGACGATGGCAGACGCATAAGAGAGGCGCTTGAACAGGCTCAAAACATGGTAATTATTGGCGGTGGATATATAGGGGTAGAGCTGGCGGAAACAGGTCATGTGCTTGGCAAAAACGTAACAATATTTGAAATGAGCCGCATTTTAACCTCTTTTGACAGCGAATTGCATGAAATGGCGAAACAAGAGCTGACCCAAAAGGGCATTAATGTTCTTGAAGGTGAAAGAGTTAAAGCTTTCGGCGGAAACCACCGTGTAGAGCGATTATATACGGATAAAGGCGAATATCCTGCGGATGTAGTAGTCGTTTGTATAGGTGTAAAGCCTAATACTCAACTGTTTGCCGATGCCGAAAATGCTTTTGCACCAAACGGCGCACTAAGAGTAGACAGGCAAATGAAAACCGTTATCCCCGATATTTACGCCGCCGGCGACTGTGCCACGGTTTACCATAAAGTTGCACAAACCGATGTTTATTTGCCATTGGGCACAAACGCAAACAAGCAAGGCAGAATAGCTGCTGATAACATGGCAGGTTTAAACAAAAAATTCCAAGGCACACTGGGCAGTGCCGCCATTAAAGTTTTAGATATAGAAATGGCACGCACTGGTTTGTCGGAGGCAGAAGCGGCATTTCACGGATTTAACGCAAAAAGTGTATTTGTAAAGGCATCTTCAGGACCGCACTACTATCCGGGTCATTCCAATATTTCAATAAAGCTTGTCTATGAGCAAGGCACTAATCGCCTTCTAGGCGGTCAAGCAGCCGGACAGCAAGGGGCTGTTCTTCGTATAGATGCACTTGCAACCGCTATTTATGCCGGTTTGACAGTAAAAGACTTAGGTTTTTTGGACTATTGCTATGCACCGCCCTTTGCCGGTGTTTGGGACGCTCTAAACATTGCCGGAAATGCCGCTAAAATATGACAACAGAAATAATCCTTGTGGCTTTGCCCCAAACCCCACAAGGGCTATCGCCCTTGA
>CAZEYG010000444.1:0-2192 GCA_964516575.1 uncultured Defluviitaleaceae bacterium | reverse complement strand
CAGGGGCGAAGCGTGCCGGTGGAGCGTTTCCCGGCAAGCTGTAAGCATTCTGATTTGCCTTTCCACCGAAACTCGTACTTTTCAAAATCATCGGTAATATATTCACCGCAGAGCGACAACAGCTTGTCAATGTCCAGCCGCCCCTCTGTAAAGCACTGCGGAAAGACCGAGCGCAGTTTTTCACGCTCGCTTAATTCAATATCCAAACTCATGCCGTCTAAAATGTTATCCATCCTATGTTCCTCCCGCATCTAATTCGCTCTAACGTGTATTACAAACTCCCGCTTCACCTCTGCCGAAAGCTGTGCCTTGTCGAATAACTTCTGTATCTGTCGCTCACATTCCCTGTCCAGCCGCAGACTGTCCATGAAAAGGTTTTGTTCGCCTTGTTTTAGCTCCTTTTGGAGTGCCGCAACCGCTTTTTTCGCCTCTAACTTTTCAAGGGAGCTTCGAGCCTTTTCCAACGCTTGCTCGCTTAGTCGCATCTGCGAACGCAGGGCATCCAGCTTGCGTTCAAGCCCGATTTTCAAGTCAGCTGTCATTGCCCGGATAAGCTCTATTTCTTCCTTTTCAGCCGATTCCATTTCGGTAACAGTCCGCTGTATGAACTCCTCCTGCGAAATCAAGCTGTCCAGCTCGTGCGGGTGTTTGGGCTTCAAATGAGCATCTCGCTCGCCGCTGGGATCACCATCCTTTGTGAAACTCACCACCGGCAGAGCCATAATCTGCTCGCATTCCTCGTGAGAAAGAATCGTGCCGCTTGATGTTTTCCCCGCAAATACGCTGTAGTACCAGCCACCCCAATGGCTTTGCTTGGGTCTAACCCGCACACGATAGTACCCAATGGTGCAGTTTTCGGCGATTGCACCACTCTCAAGTATAATACTGCCGGTGTCAGGAATCCCTACCCAAAACATCTCGCCGAAAATATTCTTGGCAAGCGTTCCTGTAACGGTGTGCCTGCCGGATGCGGGCTGATACCTCATGTCCATGCTGTATTCGTTGCGCCGCATGGCCGTGCCGGTGAACACCTTGGGCGGGCTTCCGACACAGGAAACAGTGCGGGTGTCATCATCCAGCCGAAACTGGTATCTGCCGGAAAAGAAATATTTCGTGACCTCCCATAAGTCGTCGTTAATCTCCTTTGCCTTATCTTGCAAATATTGCGGCGTGACGGTCACGCTGTCGGCAATCTGCTTGGTAAACGAGGAAAAAAGCAGCTCCTCCGATTGCTCCACAAGCCGGGAATTTTCCAGCCTATACTCCTGTAAGGTGTGTTCAAACTGCCGGTCGATTTCCTCTTTGGTTCGTGCGGCGGCAAATATGGCTTCTAAGTCCCTGTCCACCTGCACATCAAATGTACCGATGATATCGTCCGATAGCCCAATAATGCTGTCGAAGTCAAGTATGCGCTTGTTGTACAGCTCCAGCGTGCGGACATCGGCAATATTGGTTTTACATAGAAAATTCAGCACGAAAATGTCGTTTGTCTGCTCCGGCCGGTCAAGTCGGCAGATGCGCTGTTCCACATTCATGGCGTTTTGCGGCAGGTCGTAGTTGACGATAAATGAGCAAAACTCTAAATTCAGCCCTCGTGCGGCGTTGTCGGTGGCTATCAGTATCTGCGCCGAATCCCTAAACTGTTCAAGCACACGATGGTCACGGCTGTGTGAGCCGTTATATATCAAAACTCTGTCCTTGTATTTTCCTTTATTCAAAACCGAAAAGAGCCGCTGTTGGGTCACAAGGCTTTCGGTAAAAATCAACGCTTTTTTGTTTGCGCCCACTCTTTTGAGTGCGGCAAAGGCGATATCCAGCGCCCTCAAAAACGCCTGCTCCTTTGCGTTTTCCTCTATGGTGCAGGCAAAGTCGTAGATTTTCTGTATTTGCGCCAGCTCCGCTTGATAGGCGGGGTTCTCACTATCCTTGTCCATGCGGTCTAACAGATTCCGCAGGGTCTGCGCCATGGCAAAGGATGATGAGGAAAGGTAGCGGAGCTGCGTAGTCGCAAGACGGAATGGGTCTGACTTGGGGTAGGTGAACCTCTGTGTGGTATAAAAACGCTCCAGCATATCGTGGAGCTGTTGCTCCGGCGGCGTTAATTCATAATCAGCGGTAGCAATGATACGGTTGGTAAAATGGGCGTACTGCCGCGCTTGGCTCTTTAGTGTTCTGAAAAAGAACTTGCTGAT
>CAZEYG010000443.1:0-2193 GCA_964516575.1 uncultured Defluviitaleaceae bacterium | reverse complement strand
TCCACTTGCTTGGCTATACTCGTTTCAGATAAACAGATCAGAAAAGGTCTATTTCTAATCTTGACAGTATAGAAATTGAACACTATAATTATAGCATATAAAACCAGCGATTAACAACTCTATTAACCAACTACGCAAATCACTCATCCACATTTACATTTTAGCCTATAGCTATCAATCAACACTCCCAACAAATAAAATACAATTGTCCCTTATATGGGCTTAATTTCCTTATTGCATGTAAACAGAATAAGATGTAAGATAATATCGAGTGTTTACGGATTACACTTGGCGTGCCGATTGTCGGCTAGCCTGTTTGTCATTTACGCCTACAAAATAACTACTATATACCATTCAACAACCACATCTAATTTTATTGAGAGGGATTTAAATGAAGAAGATATTAGACTTTAATTCCAAATCCGAACTTGTCAAAATATTCATCGACAACACGCCCATTGCTTACATAATTTTGGATAAGGATTATCGTATTCATTATATCAACGAAAGCTTTGCAAATCTACGCAATCTTGATATGGCAGCAACTATCGGCGATAAATGCTATAACATTTCAAATGGCGGCACCCGCTGCTCCAACTGCGCTGTTGCCGAGGCGCTAAGCACAGGCAAGAAGGCGTTCGTGTCCCGAAAAGACGTACTCCCCGATGGCATGGTTCGCTTTATTGATGATTACGCAATTCCGTTGCATTTTAACGAGGACGGCGGAGTTGAGTATGTACTTGAAATTATGATAAACCGCACCCAGGAGATGATGGCTCGGGAGCAGCAAAATAAGGATTATGACGAAATTCTCGCAATCCTCACAACGCTACTGGAGGCAAAAGACACCTATACCGCAGCGCACTCTGATAACGTACGCCGATTGTCGCTCAACCTTGCCCGAGCTATGGGACTATCTCCTGACGAGGTGTTTGAAGTTTCAGTGGCCGCCAGTCTCCATGATATAGGTAAGGTTGACATTCCCGATTCCATTATTAATAAGCCTGGAAAGCTGACCGATGAAGAGTTTGCTAAAATAAAGAGCCACCCCACTGCCTCATTTAAAATGCTCGAAGGGCTTTCCAGCTTTGGGAAAATCCGGGATATTGCCCTGCACCACCACGAGCGGGTAGACGGTAGGGGATATCCTGACGGACTAGCCGGTGACGATCTTTCAGTTGGTGCTAAAATTGTGGCTGTTGCGGATACTTATGATGCGATCACTACAACACGCTCATACCGTAATGCACTGACACACGAATATGCCCTTGAGGAAATTATGCGTGTAGCCGGATCGCAGCTCGATAAAAAAGCTGCTGAAGCTTTTGTTAATATGGATTTTGATGATATGACCGACTCTTTATATGATATAGCTACCCCTAAGAAGGTAGAGCAGGTTGAGCGGGTTCTAAAACAGCAGTCTGCTCCTCATGAAAAGTCATTTGAATCAGGCAGCATACACAGTGATATTAATCTCGATAAGCTTTTCGATGAAATTTTTAAGCATACCCCCTGCGGATATATATTGATGGATAGAACGCGAAAAGTGCTTTACGCCAGCGATTACTTTCTCGATTACATGGGGCTGACTAAATATGACGTCCTAGATAAGGTTTGCTATGAGGCAGGAGGCATAGGATCGAAGCCATGTGAAAACTGCTCAATAGAGCGCGCGCTTGTAAGCGGTAAAACAGAGTATATGAGGCAGGAGCAATATACGAACAATGGGCGTAAAATATTTGATTTGTACGGTGTTCCATTGGTGGAAGCGGACGGCGAAACAAACTACGTAATTGAAATCATTATCGACCGCACTGAGGAAGTCATGCTTGAACGTGCTCGTCAACGTGATTTCCAAAAGCTTATTGATTTGCTTGGAGAAATTTTTGATAAGCAGAAGGAAGAGATAGATGAAAAGAAAATGACAGGCCAAATTATTACCCTTAGAAAGCGACTTAACGAATTACTCCATAAAAAAATGCTTTAAAGAAATGACGGGCTTGTCCCGAACGCCACTACTTTCTTATTGAAAGGGACAAAAGTCTTCTGGGTTTAGGGGTACTGAGCGCCTGGTCGTACTTACAAAATTATAATTTGTTATTGACTGCCTTTGAGAACTCCTTAAACGGCAGTCTTTTTTACTCATTTTATAATATTTATGTATAGCCAAATTCACACAAAATAGTAACATAA
>CAZEYG010000442.1:0-2197 GCA_964516575.1 uncultured Defluviitaleaceae bacterium | reverse complement strand
ATCGGTTGTGCTGATGTCTGTAAACATTGTTTACCCCCTTGTATGATCGTATTGCTCGAATTTCTCGCAAGCCATGAATATTTTTTTGTTATTTACCCATCGTTGTAGCCGCCTTGTGACAACTGGTGCGTTTTTCTTGTCATAAATCATTACATAAGGGCTATAACAAAGGTGTCTAAGCGCATAAACCCTCTCTAAGTCCTCTTGATGTGTGGAATTAAAATTTGTAAGGATGTAAACGCTTCGCTTGTGCCGATGCTTTAGTATTGAATGTTTATTGAACATTTCAAATTGTGCTGTTAAATCGTCCGATGGGTTATCCCACGCAAAATGGACTATCTTAATCTTGATTTTGTTAAGAAGCTGTATAAGGTCTTTATCTATCAACCTTATATCTAACCCCTGTGTAAAATCTACCCACGCTTTAGAATTTGCAAGCTGTATTAAAATACGTTCGCGGTCTTTGCAAGCAACTAAATTCGGGTCTAATAGCTTTATTAACCTTTGCCCTGTATAAAACTCACTTAAATCCGCTACTTGCTTCGATATACAGCCTTCTTTTTCTGAAACAATGCAAAACTCACACTTTCGCGGGCATCCCCTCGTTAAAAATCCATATGCCGCATTGTATTGAGGGTAAAGGCTATAATCCGGCATTATGTGTTCTATTTCATATGGCAAATTAACATTTGCTTTGTACCCTGTGCCGCCCTCTAATATGCGTTCTGCCATCGGCATATATTCAATGTCCGGCGTAAAGTCAAAAACTTTACTTTTATAAACAATGTCATATTTATTTAGCGGCATCCAAAACTCTACGTTATCGCCTTTTTGCTTGTGGTAAGCAGATAATTTCATAAGCGGTAAGTTAGGGAAGTGGTGACTATCAACGTCAATTAATCCTATTTCCAATATGTCACCCTCTTTTTGCTACGTTGTAGCGTTTTCTCATGCGCACATAGAGATAAACGCCGCTTACAAAGTCGCTGTATTTAATATCAATGTCCTTGAATGAATAGCCTTTGTACATCTTTTCAAATATGCCGCCTGCTGTGTTTTGGTCTAACGCTATACCCATTGCACGGCGTTTTGTCATCTTTGTATCTGAAATTGTTGCATGTTCCCACGGTTTATATAAATTTAGGCTTGTAGCGTATCTTTTAGAGGTTTTAGGGCTGTCTGTTCCGTTATCGCCTTTGGATGTGTTCTTATCTTTTGTTATGTATCTTGCTAACCCCTCTAAGCCATAATCATCGGGCTGTAACCGCCGCGAATGCGTCCTGCCGCCTTTGTTCCATATTTTTTCTGCCGTATCTCTATCACCAAAATTCATTATGATATGGTGATGAACACGTTTTTTCCCCTTCTTTTCATCCTCTGAATACTCTGTAACATAGATGTATTTCAGTTCCGGCAAGCCATTTTTTTTAATATAGGCTTGTAGCCGCCTTATGTAGTTTTGTATGTTCTTTTGGGCTTCTGCTTCCGTTTCCGGCAAGTGTTCATTGTCATATGTGAATGTAGCCCAAATATCGTTATTAGTGAAATTTGCATTAACCAAACGGATCACCCTTTTTTTAGTATTTTTATCATTCAAATTTTTTTGAGCTTCACGACTTCCGGCTTCCTTTTCTGCCCGAAGCCCTCCCTTACTTGTTTTCCATAAGGGATATATTTCACACTCCAACATTTCACCGCTTTTTATTGTTTTTACCCTGTATTTCAAAATGTCCTTACTTGACAAGACTTCTAACTGTTCTTTGTCTGTACCATCAAAAATCCTACTGAACAATTCTTCATAATGCTTTGTTGCGTATGGCATTGTATACCTCCCTCAAATGGAAGGGGGCGGCTATGGGGCTACTGCTCCGGCTCATGCGCCCCCTTTGATGTATAAATGTTGGTGTAAACACCAACATAACGGCAATGTAAACATTGCCTTAACACGGGCGTACACGCCCATGTATTCATAGATGATACTTAGATAGCGATTTTGTACTTATGTAATTTTGTACAGCCGCATCCTTCTCATCCTCGTTTTGGGCTTGCGCTATTTCTGAAAAGCATTGCCTGTTTCTGATCCTGCATTTCTTTTCATAAATACCATCACATGCCCGCTTATACATCAGCCTTATCTCATTTGAGTAGCCATCCACATTTATGCTTTGCAAAAGGTTACTTATCGTTATTAATAACT
>CAZEYG010000441.1:0-2199 GCA_964516575.1 uncultured Defluviitaleaceae bacterium | reverse complement strand
TGTTACAGACATATTTGAGTTTGATGATATTCAAAGGGCTATGGATCAGAGCGTAGAAAACAAAGCCAACATAGTCAAGTCGGTTGTAAAGATAGCTGAGTAAAAAACATTTAAATAATTATGCGCAAGCCGGAGGCGTTATATGCAAGAAAAACTTATCGAGGAGCTCAGAAGAGCAAAGAAAAGAAAACGATGTGCAGTGATAGGCTTCGACGGTTTTATTGACGAGGTTGTACACGTTGTGGATAAACGGTTTTCGCCCGAACGTTATGAACGCGTAAAAACTATAGCCGAATATTCCAAAATGGTGATGAACGGAGCGGGGCTGAGCACAAGCATGGAGATCGTTACGGTTGCAAAAAAGCTGGGTGGAAACGGTCCAAATATGTGTATAGGTCTCAAAAACTATGGGATTGATATAACTTATATCGGTACGGTGGGGACGAGCGAGCTTGATCCGGTATACGGGCCGCTTGCGGATGAATCAACAGTCATTGGGGTGGCGGAACCGGGCAGGACGGATGCGGTAGAGTTTGAGGATGGGAAAATAATACGCTGCAAGCTTGTACCGCTTAATATTCTGAGCTGGGCTGATATCAAGAAAAAAGTGGGACTAAGTGAACTGACAGAGTTGATAAAAAAGGCCGATTTTCTAAGCTTTTCAAACTGGTCTATGGTGATGCATATGAGCGAGATATGGCAGGGGATAATAGAAGAGATACTGCCGCGTGTAGACTGCAGCAAAAAAACACTTTTCATAGATTTTGCAGATCCGGAAAAGCGGGAAGGCGATGAGGTGATAGCGGCGATCGGCCTTCTTGGAAAATTCAAAAGTATGGGTTTGAATACAGCGCTGGGGCTAAACAAGAAAGAGGCGTGTGAGTTTGCGGAGCTTTACGGTAATAAAATAGAAAATTATCTTGAATATCCGCTGGAGCAGCTTACGAGATATGTGGCGGATAAGGTGGGAATCGATTGTTTGGTGGTGCATCCGGTTGATAGGGCGGCCTGTGTCACAAAGAATGGATATTTTGAAGTCAACGGACCGTATTGCTCTGATCCAAAGCTTAGTACAGGTGCGGGTGACAATTTTAACGCTGGTTTTGCATATGGTTATTTGTGTGGTTTTGAGCCGAGATTGTCGCTTATGCTGGGGGCGGCAACCTCAGGATATTACGTAAGAAACGGGAGAACGGCGACCGTAGAGGAAATGGAACAGTTTTTATTGGAATGGCAAGCGGGAAAGCTGAAGTGATAGGGGGATAATATAATGGCAAAAATAAAAGGTTTGGCACATATAGGCGTATTCGTATCAGATCTAAAAAAATCTAAAAAGTTTTATGAGGATGTATTGGGTTTTGAGACTATATGGGAGTGCGGCGTAAAAGAATCGGACGGGACGGTTACAGACGTGGCATTTGTAAAAAACGGTGATTTGACGCTGGAGCTTGTTAGGCTTGAAACTCTGCAAAACAGGGCGGACGGTATCGCGGATCATGTCGCCATGAGCGTTGACAATATTGAGATGGTCAAGGACATACTATTGGAGCGGGGCATAGTATTCGAGACCAAGGAAATCGTATTCTGCCAGGATGTATTTTCGAACGGTTCAAAATGGATACTGTTTCGAGGGCCGGACAACGAGCGCCTGGAGCTTACAGAGGTCATGTGATAAGGAAAGGATAATGACATGGAACAATGTGTAATAAAAAATACAGAAAAATTTGCGATCGAAATTCGGAAGGAGGTAATAAAGCAGCTTGGCAATCTTGGTTTTGGTCATGCGGGCGGTTGCCTCTCCGTGGCGGATGTCATCGCATCGCTATACGGCGGAATTATGGATGTTAATTCCCAAAATCCAAATAGAGAAGACAGGGACAGGTTGATCGTTTCGAAGGGACATGCGGGTCCCACGTTGTATGCGGCGCTCGCGCTGAAGGGTTTTTTTCCGGTTGATTGGCTAAAGACTTTGAATCAGGGCGGAACAAACCTTCCGAGCCACTGTGATGGAAATAAAACGCCGGGTATAGATTGCACTACGGGATCATTAGGGCAAGGGCTGTCGCTGGGTGGACTGGCGCAGGAATTAGGAACTTAAACACAAAGACACGAAGAACAAGAGTCTTCGTGTCTTTGTGTTTAAGGACGCGTTATTGCGGATTCGGGTCGTACGGGCAGCGTTGGCCTGCCGTCCCGTTG
>CAZEYG010000440.1:0-2234 GCA_964516575.1 uncultured Defluviitaleaceae bacterium | reverse complement strand
CAAAGAAATGCCTTTATGTGTAGGCATTTCTTCAATAAGTACTCGACAAAGTGGCGAAGCCACTTTGTCGACAGCCTGACCACTGATTGATTTAAATTAGTGGTTACTAAAAGCCGTTAGGGGGGTATTATAATGAAAATTAACGTATGTATCGGGAGTGCATGTCATCTTAAAGGCGCATACAACGTCATAAGCGCCTTGCAAGAGCAAATCGAAAACCATAACCTTGGCGATAAGGTAGAGGTAGCCGCCGTATTCTGTCTTGGCCACTGCACTAAAGCCGTGTCCGTTAAAATAGACGAAGAAGAGGTTAAAACAGTAAGCAGCAGTACCGTAAAGGAATTTTTTAAGGAAAATGTTATGAAATCACTGGCATAATATTGCGGCCACAATTAAATCTTACAACTATTTTGTCGCCGCAAGCCTATTTTAAGGGGCTCCGACTAAAAGTTACGAAAGTAAGTTTTAGTCGGTTGGGTAATAGTATAACCGCCTAAAGGAGATAATATGGGTCTTATTCAGTTTAAGGAAGCGAACTGTAAAAGCTGCTACAAATGTAACAGAACATGCCCTGTTAAGGCTATTAAATTCATGAACGAGCAGGCTAGGGTTATGGACGAGGAGTGTATTTTATGCGGCAACTGCACTATCGTCTGCCCGCAAAACGCAAAATATATAAGACGCGATTTAAGCATTGTAAAAGGTTATTTGAAAAAAGGGCGCAAAGTATACGTTAGCCTTGCGCCTTCCTATTCGTCGGCTTTTGGAAACGTTCCGTTTACAAAGGTTTCGGCGGCGTTTAAGGCTCTTGGCTTTGCAGGGGTTGAAGAAACGGCTGCCGGAGCAGCAAAGGTCTCAGCCGATTATGCAGGTATATTAAAAAAAGGTGAAATGAAAAACGTAATAACAACATGTTGCCCTACAGTTGTTTTGCTGACGGAAAAGTTTTATCCGGATCTTATAAAATATTTGGCTCCAACGGTTTCACCGGCTATTGCCCACGCTAAAATGATGCGGGCTTTTTATGGCAGCGATATTAAGGTTGTGTTTATTGGCCCATGCATATCAAAAAACTACGAGGCTAAGAAAAACGGTGTTATTGACGCTACATTAATGTTTGACGAGGTTTACAAATGGCTGGAGAAAGAAAATATTACTATTGCCGATGACGATGCTGAGGTTTCGGAAGTTCAATCCACCTTAAGCAGACTATACCCTATCCCCGGCGGCATAATCCGTACGATCATTCCCGACGACCGCAAAAAGTACGATTGTGTAGCGGTTGACGGCATAGACCGGTGTATTGACGCTTTGGATGCATTAAGAAACAATGAGGACATAAAAGGCCAGTTTATTGAGATGAGCGCCTGTTTCGGGTCGTGTGTTGAAGGCCCCGGGCTTACCTCCTTTAAATCACCGTTTCTGATAACAAGAAACATAATTCAGAAATATGCGACTATAATGCCGCCAGATAATAAACCTACCTCAGAATCCGTAACCGTTGATTTATCGGAAAAGTTTATTGACAGAAGCATAAAAAAAGAAATGCCCAGCGAAAGCCAGATTAACGAAATCCTTGCTAAAATCGGCAAGACAAAACCGGAGCTTATGTTTAACTGCGGCGCTTGCGGTTATTCAAACTGCCGTGATAAAGCTATCGCCGTAGCCGAAGGCAAAGCTGAGCTTCACATGTGCATTCCCTATATGCGTGAAAGAGCCGAGTCAATGGCCAACGTTATTTTTGAAAACACGCCAAACAGTATATTTATGCTGGATAAGGACTTAAACATGGTAGAGCTTAACTCCACCGCACAAATTATGTTTGACGTTAAAAAATCAGATTGTATCGGTATGCCTATCAGCATGGTATTAGGCAACACCATCGACGGCCATCTTAAAAACATGAAGGAAAGTACAGAGTATTTCAGGGAAAACATTGAAAGCCCCGAGCTGACAATAGACGTCACTGCAACAAGAATAGAAGAGCACAACAGCTACCTGCTGTTAATCAAAGACTCAACAAACGATGAAAAGCACATTCAGGAGCTTATAAAAATCCGAGCCGAAACTATTGAAACGGCACAGGAGGTTATCGACAAGCAAATGCGTGTTGCCCAGGAAATAGCCAGTCTTTTGGGTGAAACAACCGGCGAAACAAAGGCGGTTCTTACTAAGCTGAAAAAATCTATGCTTGAAGGTGATACCCGTTGAGTTTTTATATTGAAATCAGCGCA
>CAZEYG010000439.1:0-2237 GCA_964516575.1 uncultured Defluviitaleaceae bacterium | reverse complement strand
ATGGCTTATAATTTACCATATTTTAGCCGAAAATTTGTTTATGTACATAACCTACTTTACATACCTATCGCCGTATAGGTTTATTGTAGCTTTTATATCATAGACATTTGTTCGGTATTTTTATGTTTGAGTGTGAATTTATCTAAAGAGGTGGTTGTAATATGGAGAAAAACAGAATAAGGCCTGTAGTGTTAGGTAATGAAGTGCGGATGAGCTATTCAAGAATTGATGAGGTTTTGGAAATGCCAAACCTTATAGAAGTACAGAAGGACAGCTACGACTGGTTTTTGAAGGAAGGTCTTAAAGAAGTATTTCGTGATGTTTCCCCTATTACAGACTATAGCGGTAACTTGATTCTTGAATTTATTGACTTTACGTTAGACTCAAAGCCAAAATATTCTATCGAAGAATGCAAAGAGCGTGACGCTACCTATGCCGCTCCGTTACGTGTTAAATGCCGGTTATATAATAAAGAAGTAGATGAAATAAAAGAGCAGGAAATTTTCATGGGTGATTTCCCTCTTATGACCGATACTGGTACGTTTATAATCAACGGAGCTGAGCGTGTTATAGTCAGCCAGCTTGTGCGTTCGCCGGGCATTTACTACGCCATTGATTATGACAAAACAGGCAAAGAGCTTTTTTCTGCTACCGTTATTCCAAACAGGGGCGCATGGCTTGAATACGAAACCGATTCAAACGACATTTTCAGCGTTAGAGTCGACAGAACAAGAAAAGTTCCTGTAACTGTCCTTATCCGCTCCTTAGGCGTAGGCACAGACAGCGAAATCATTGAGCTTTTTGGTGAAGAGCCGAAAATCCTTGCTTCTATTGAAAAGGACGCAAGCAAAACTTATGAAGAGGGTCTTTTGGAAATTTATAGGAGAGTCAGACCGGGGGAACCGCCAACTGTGGAAAGCTCTGAGTCTCTCCTTAGAAGTATGTTTTTTGATCCGAAGCGTTACGATTTAGCTAAGGTAGGCCGCTATAAATTTAATAAAAAGCTTAGTTTTCGTAATCGTATAAAAGGCTATAAGCTGGCTGAAAACGTTGTGGACATGGATACCGGCGAGGTTATCGCAGAGGAAGGACAAGTAGTCGACATACATCTTGCCGATATGATTCAGGATTCCGGCGTCGCTTTTGTATGGGTTGAAACACAAGGCAGGAAGGTTAAAATTCTAAGCAACCTAACCGTTCATATCGACCAGTTTATTACGGCCTTTGGATTAGACGCTAAAAAACTTGGTATTAAGGAGCGAGTGTATTATCCTTATCTAAAAGAGCTTCTTGAAACTTATACACAACCTCAAGAGCTTGAGCTTGCTATAACCCAAAACATTCTTAAGCTCATACCGAAGCATATTACCTTTGAGGACATTATGGCTTCTATTAACTATGCAATAAATTTGGATTACGGCATAGGGCATAAGGACGACATCGACCATCTCGGCAACCGCCGCATAAGAGCTGTCGGTGAGCTTTTGCAAAATCAATTTCGTATCGGTTTATCGAGAATGGAAAGAGTTGTCAGAGAACGTATGACAATTCAAGATATGGATATTGTTACACCTCAAGCCCTTATTAATATCCGTCCCGTAACCGCCGCTATCAAAGAATTTTTCGGCAGCTCACAGCTTTCACAATTTATGGATCAAACAAACCCCTTAGGTGAGCTTGCCCATAAAAGACGTTTGTCGGCTTTAGGCCCGGGTGGTCTTTCAAGAGACAGAGCTGGCTTTGAGGTTCGTGACGTTCATAGCTCCCATTACGGCAGAATGTGCCCTATTGAAACGCCGGAAGGTCCGAACATTGGCCTTATAAACTCACTTGCAACCTTTGCAAGAATAAACGAATACGGCTTTATCGAAGCGCCCTATAGGATTGTTGATAAAACAGGTGACGTGCCTAGAGTTACTAATGAATTTATATATGTTACTGCAGACGAGGAAGAAAACTATACTTTGGCACAAGCCAACGAACCCCTTGACAAAGACGGTCATTTTGTTCATAGGAAGGTCGCTGGCCGGTTCCATGAAGACGTTATCGAGGTTGATAGAAACAGCATAGACCTTATGGACGTTTCACCTAAGCAGATTGTGTCTGTTGCTACGGCACTTATACCGTTCCTTGAAAACGACGACGTTACAAGAGCTCTCATGGGCTCAAACATGCAGCGTCAGGCTGTGCCCCTTTTATGTACAGACGCTCCTCTTGTGGGTACAGGTATGGAATAT
>CAZEYG010000438.1:0-2239 GCA_964516575.1 uncultured Defluviitaleaceae bacterium | reverse complement strand
GTCAAAATAATATCAGTCTTGACTTGGACTCACTCGGCAGAAAACTAAAGCCGCTTAAAAGTCATCCTTCTCAGTTTATATTTAAAGATTACAACACAATAATCGGACGTATGGATTATGCTCCTGTTAGAGACTTAAACGAAAAGCTTGATTTTACTTTTAAAAACATGTTTAAGCAAATTGAGCTTAACGAAAAAATACCAGCAGAGCCATTGTTTGCAAACGCTGAAGGTAGTGAGCAAATTATACAAACCGGTAAATATAAGATTGTTTTAGAAAGAATGGGTGCTTTTGGTGATAGATATATTTTAGTAATGCATACTGAAAATAACTCTACCGGCAAAACAATGGAGTCCCAAATAGACGTTAAAATGACAGCAACTACTGATACAGGAATGCAAATTAATCTTGACGGAATTTGCCGTTCCAGCGCTGAAGGCAGTGATATTGTATTTAATGCAGGGCAATTTTCCGGAATTTTGTCAACTGTTCCTGTTAAAAACATCAACCTTGAAATAACAGGTTTGCTTATAAAAACAGATGATACTTCTACTGAAATACCCCTTTATAAGCGTGACGATGAGCTTGAAGATTATATGATAGAGGCAAAAACTGCGATTGTAAATGCTTTTAAAAGCCGGTTGGCCTTTAAATCCTCGGAAATTCAGGAAAATGAGATTACGGGCTTTTCTAGTGATGTTGTGAATAATGCACAGATTATGAATAACTATGCTCCAGCGCAAACGTCTTCCCCGGCTACTTATTCAGCTCAAATTATAACCTCAGCTTTTGTTGATGATTATACAATGCTTGCTGCTGTAGATGAGGTATGGCGTGCTGTTAACGGCGAACAAATAGTATTGTTTAATAGAACTCATAAGGTTGTATGCAAAAAGTCGGGTACAACTTGGACTATAATAAAAGACGAAATACTCCAATAAAATATGGTTATTACTTAATAAAAAATAAAGGAGGCTATTAAATGGATTATATACTTGAGCATAGCTTTGACGATGCAAAAAACTGTTGGATTGTAAACATCAGCGGTGAAATTGATATCTTTAACTCTTCACAAATGAAACTAAGTCTTTTGGAGCTTGTAAACGAAAAAAATGTGGATGTTTATATTAACTGCCGTGATTTGCTTTATATAGACTCAACAGCTTTGGGTGCCCTTGTTGCCGTACTTAAAAACGTTAAGGTTTACGAAGGTGAAATCCATTTGATTAATGTTAAACCCAGCGTTGCAAAAATCTTTAGAATCACTAACCTTGATAAAGTATTTATGATAGAAGGTGAGTTAAATGAATAGCGACAGCTTAAGGGACTCCCATAATGAAACTATACATTTGACGCTGCCGACAAACCCGTCTTATGTTTCAGCGGCAAGGCTTACAGCCTCCTCAATAGCAAACCGAATGGGGTTTGATTCAGATGAAATAGAGGATGTTAAGGCGGCCGTTTCCGAAGCATGTACATTTATTATTAAAAAAGTGGCTAACGGAACGTTTACGGTTAACTTTAACATAGGTTCAGAGTTTTTAAATATTGAGCTTTACACAAGTTCCGGCCTTAGCCTAGTTATTGGTGATGATGAAATGGGGCTTTTGATGATTAAGGCTTTAATGGATAGCCTGAAAATTGAAAACATGGATGATGACCATACTGTTATTGCAATGACAAAAAAGCATAAAAAAATATCCTTTGAGTGATTTTGCCGAATAATGCCATATTAGGGGGTGTTAGTTATGGCAGACGATAAATATCAGGTTAGCTTTTCCAGCGAGCTTTCCAATGTGGAAAAAATACTGTTTAATGCTATAGCATTTATTGAAGCCAGCTTTCCCCTTATAACCAGTGAAGATCGGTTTGACTTAAAGCTGATTTTCAGTGAGTTGCTTTGTAATGCCGTTATTCATGGAAACAAAAGCAACGTTAACAAAAATGTATATTTTTCTATTGATATAAAACATGATATTGTTTTTGGCTTGATAAAGGACGAAGGCTGCGGATTTGACCACACAAAGCTGCTGGCCATTGAAAACAATAATCCTTTGGACCTTAGCGAAAGTGGACGTGGGGTAAAATTAGCTTACGCCCTTGCAGATTCTATGTCCTTTAATAATGGCGGCAATGAAATAACGTTTTGCAAGAAGGTGAAGGCAAATGGATAAAATTCTAATTGTAGATGGTTCGGTTCAAAGCACAGACTTGATTAGCCAATGCCTTAATCTGGACG
>CAZEYG010000437.1:0-2247 GCA_964516575.1 uncultured Defluviitaleaceae bacterium | reverse complement strand
CACGTTTGTTTCTTCAACCTTCTTCATAAGCTCGCTATCAGACATCCCGTCGATTTCACGTCCTTCAACAGCGCCACTTTCGGTTATTATACCCAGCGCCTGGCCGATAGCCGCCGCCGTTGTTTTATGGTCGCCGGTTATCATCTTAACGGCTATACCTGCCTGCTTGCAAAGAGAGATTGCTTCCTTTGCTTCTTCACGGGGTGGGTCAACCATTGCCATAAGCCCAATAAACGTTAAGTTATCCTCTGCCGATTGCTCCAGAGGTATATCCTCTGGCAAGGTCTTTAATGCAATAGCTAAAACACGTAAAGCCTGCTCGGCAAAGGCACCGTTTGCGCCGCTTATTTCCTTTATATCAGCTTCTGATATAACGTTTACCTGACCGTTTTTATATATACCCGTACATCTTCTCAAAACCTCGTCCGGCGCACCTTTCGTATACATAACTGTTAGACCGTCTATCTTATGGACGGTTGACATAAGTTTTCTATCCGAATCAAAGGGGTTTTCATAAAGGCGGGGATAACTTGCCGCAAGTGACATCTTGTTAAGCCCCAGCTTAAGCCCGGTTATTATAAGGGCAACCTCTGTTGGGTCGCCGATTGCCTGTAAGGTTGATTCGTTAAACTCCGAATCGTTGCAAAGAATAGCACCCAAAGCCATTTTGTTTATGTTTTCAGATATTTCGCCATTATCCGCTGCCGTAACAGACCCGCTTATGTCATAACCTGTTCCCGAAACATCATAGAGTTTACCTTCCGTATACATTTTTACGACGGTCATTTTGTTTTGGGTTAACGTACCGGTTTTGTCGCTGCAAATAACCGTTGTGCTGCCAAGGGATTCAACAGCGCTTAACTTTTTAACGATTGCGTTATGTTTAACCATTTCCTGCATACCAAGGGCAAGTATAACCGTAACAACAACTGTAAGTCCTTCCGGTATGGCGGCAACGGCAAGGGAAACGCTTGTCATAAACACCTCAAACATAGGCATTGACCTTAAAAGCCCAAGGCCAAATATGGCGGCGCAAACCAAAAGGCATACAATACCAAGCTGCTTGCCTAAAACGTTCAGCTTTTTTTGAAGATGTGTTTCCTCGTCGCCGGTTTCATCAAGCATTGTTGCGATATTACCCATTTGGGTGCTCATACCTATGCCGGTAACAACTGCCCGGCCTCGGCCGTAGGTAACAACTGTTCCCATATAGGCACAGTTTATGCGGTCTGCAAGAGGGGTCTCGCTTCCAAGTAAGGCGGAGGCGTCCTTTTCCACAGGCACTGATTCGCCGGTAAGGGCGGATTCATCAATTTTCAGATTGATTGCTTCTATAAGGCGGCAGTCGGCCGGCACATAATCTCCGGCGTCCAAAACAATAACATCCCCAACAGTTACCTGGCCGGAAGGGATTTTAATAAGCTCCCCATCTCTTATAACCTTAGCGTTAGGGCTTGACATATCCTTAAGCGCCTTAAGTGCATTACTTGCTTTGCTTTCCTGGCTGACCCCAAGAACACTGTTAAGCAGAACGATAACCAGTATAATTAGACCGTCGGTCACTTCCCCAAGGGCAATTGATACGGCAGCCGCAATTATAAGAATGATAACAAGAAAATCCTTAAACTGCTCAATAAACATTTGTAATAAACTTTTGGGTTTTTTACCGGCCAGCTTGTTTTCGCCGTAACGTTTTTGCCGTTGGGCCGCGGAACCGGCGCTTAATCCTGTATTTGACGTAACGTCAAGCTCCTGTGTCACTTGATCAGATGTTTTAGAATAAAAGTCGTTTTTAGAAATATCATTCATAGGTTTTCTCCTTTATATTAAATACGAGAAGTTATTAAAATAGTATATCTTATTTTGAGCAGAATACAATAAATATATTTGCGTATTCTGTAAAGTAGATTTAAAACCTTCGTTTAAGGGGAATAATTGACTAAAAGGAGTGAGCCTATGCCAAAAGAAATTAAACCAAAAGAAGAAACCGTTGTTTCAGACAAAGACCTTTTAAAATATGAAATAGCAGCAGAGCTGGGGCTTATGGATAAAATCTCAAGAACTGGCTGGAAGTCCTTAACGGCAAAGGAAAGCGGAAGAATAGGCGGCTTGATGACAAAACGCCGGAACAAGGATAAATGAACTACCCCGCCGCAGAGCGGCGGGGTAGTTCATTTACGGGCATTTGCCAACTCGGCAAAGCGGTCAAGCCGCTTTGCCGACAGCCTGACCACCCATCAAGCGGGT
>CAZEYG010000436.1:0-2261 GCA_964516575.1 uncultured Defluviitaleaceae bacterium | reverse complement strand
AAGCACTTAATTCTAAAGTCCATACCTATACGAAGAATTTCCCATTCGTTGCCGCCGCATGGATGCTGCTTTTTCATAGCTACAATATCACCTATAGAAAAATCCATTAATTGCCACCTTCTATAATCATCTTTTTGTAGGGGTATTTAAAACCTTCCGTCTCAAACCTGTTTTTAATAAGCCTTCTCAATTCTCTTTCTACGGCCCAGTTTTCCAGAATATCACACTTTGCTATAATCCTGACGCTTACGGTGCTGTCGCCGAATGAAGTAACCCCAAGAACCACAGGCGTTTCCTTTAACTGGCTGATTACCTTACCCGCTGCCTCCATTTCGTCCCTTAAAACAGCTAAAACCTTATCTATGTTTTCCTCATAACTAACGGCAACTTCAATAACGGCGCTTTTAAACTCCTTACTCATGTTTGTAACGATTTTGATTTCACCGTTAGGTATAATGTGTACGTTGCCGTCAAAATCCCTTATACGCGTTATCCTTATGCCAAGAGCCTCAACAGTTCCCGTTCTGCCTTCAAGGGTTACAATATCCCCAACACTAAACTGATCCTCCAAAAGAATAAATATTCCGGCTATAATGTCTTTGACTAGGCTTTGAGCGCCAAAGCCGATAACAACGCTGGAAGCCCCTGCTACAGCCAGTATTGACGTAACGGACACGCCAAACACAGATAATATCTGGCAAAAGCAAATGAAATATACCATGTATTTGCTGACGCTTGTTAGAACTGTTATAAGTGTATCGCCTTTATTTGAGCTTTTCTTTTTTGAATAACCTTTAATTATTTTCTTGATTAAAAACTTTGCCAGCTTGTATAACACAAAGTTTATAACCAAAACCAACACAAGCTGAACTATTTTCGGATATGTGCTTAAAACAAGAAAACTCGTTAAATTATCGAACATTTTATTTCTCCTATCCCATACATGAATTAATAAACCCTTCAAACAAAAGCCTTGCATATTCGTTATTTTCAAAAAGCAGCTCAGGATGCCATTGAACCCCAACGACAAACCTTTTCTTAGGCGCTTCTATTGCTTCTATAACCTTAACCTTGTCTAAGGTTATGGCGCTTATAATAAGGTCATCTCCAAGGCGGCCTACCGCTTGATGATGAATGGAATTAACTGGCAGCTTTGTTTTTTTAAGTATGCTGTAAAGTAATGTTTTTTTCGCTATGTATATTTCATGAACAGTTTCCCGCTTGTTTTCTTCATAAAAATGCCCTTCTATATGTTGGTTTATGCCGCCGCCGCAAGCGACGTTTAGAACCTGCTCTCCTCTGCAAATCCCAAGAATAGGAAGGTTGTGCTTTAAGGCCTTTTTACATAACTCAAGCTCGATTTCGTCTCTTGTAATGTTAATCGAAGAGGCTTTTTCATCCAGCTCTTCTCCAAAATATTTGGCGTGAATATCTCCGCCTCCGGTAAAAATTATTCCGCTTGATATATGTATTATTTCGTCAACAGGGCAAGGCTCGTTATAACTTAAAAGTATAGGAGCGCCTCCGGCTTTTAAAACGGCGTTTGCATAGTCGTTATTCAGCTTTATTGTATTGGTTTCAATGTCAAAAGACGGTGTTATGGCTATAACAGGTTTCATAAATTACAACTCCTTCTTATTTTAACATAACAATATTAATAATGGAACGCCAAAAGCGTTCCATTATTAATATTGTTTATATATATGATGTTTTTTCTATAATATAGCTTGTGCTATGTATACCGCCAAAAACCCCGGTATACCCAACAACCCTACAATAAGCAGAGTAAGAAAATTAATTCCTACAAATATCCCTGTGGGTGCCAGCAGAAAATTGGCAATAAGCATACATGCCGCGCCTATTGCGCTTTGAACCAATACCCGAATCAGCGCCTTCACCGGCTTTGAAAACACAAGCAACCCAATAAAAATAATACACCCTATTACAAAATACATAATTAATTCATTCGAATTCATAGCGTAAATCCCTCCGCCACAAGTCCTCTTTCTTTACACAGCGACAAATAGTATTTGTAACGCATATTCAGCGCCAAAGTCTCGTATATAAAGCTGTCTATGAGAGTCGGGTCGGTAGCGTAATCAAACCCGGCATAAGCCACGTCAATATCATGTTTTAGCTTTTCAAGGCAATCTACTATTTCTTTGTCCTGCGGCGACAACTTACATGCATTTTTTTTGATTGAAATTCTGTACTCGGCAGCTTTATTTTCCGCAACAGCTATTTCCATAAAGCAAAACCCC
>CAZEYG010000435.1:0-2268 GCA_964516575.1 uncultured Defluviitaleaceae bacterium | reverse complement strand
AAAGAAAAACCCCACAAACCGCGTGGTTATGGGGTTTGGCGGAGAGAGAGGGATTTGAACCCTCGGTACGCTATTAACGTACACACGATTTCCAGTGCGTAGCGTGATTGTTATCTGCTGTTATCTACTGTTAGTTGCGGTCATTTCAAAACCAGAGAAAAGCGTGTGGTTGAGAGGAAAAACTATGGAAAACGGCATGGGGAAAGGGTTTGCGTAATCCAATCTAAAAACAAAAATTTTGCACGTTTTTTGTACAAATGTTAGAAAAATGTTAGAAAAAGGACAAGTTGCCTGCTGTCGATAAAAACAGTCTAAACAAGTATTATCACCTTTGCACTTGCACGGTATAATAGAGATCAAGTTGTGAGGTGCTTTTATGTCAAAGAAATATACTCCCCCATATTCAGTTAGTGAAAAGGCCATAAACTTGGTTGCTGAGATTAGTGAGTTGATTGGCTCTATTTCTGTATCCGCCGATATGACTACCAACCCCAAACTTCGCCGAGAGAACAGGATAAGAACAATCCATTCCTCTTTGGCGATCGAGAATAATACCCTGACGCTTGACCAAGTGACAGACATTATAAATGGAAAGCGGGTACTGGGCATGCCTAATGAAATTCGGGAAGTAAAGAATGCCTATGAAGCATATGATATACTTTTGGATTATGATCCGTACTCTATATCTGACTTTTTGAAAGCACACAAAATTCTAATGATGGATTTGACGCAAGAGTTTGGGTGTTTTCGAACTAAGGGTGTTGGCGTTATTGCGGGGACTAGGGTTGTTCATACAGCTCCGCAGGCAAAGCTTGTGCCTGAGCTAATGGGTAATTTATTTGAGTGGTGCAAGCAATCAGGTGCGCATCCGTTGGTCAAAATTAGCGTTTTTCATTATGAGCTAGAGTTCATACATCCGTTTGCTGATGGAAAGGGACGAATGGGGCGTATGTGGCAGACGCTCATTCTCTACCAATGGAAATCAATCTTTGCCTGGCTTCCGGTGGAAACGTTGATTCACGAAAATCAGGAAACATATTATGCTGCACTCGCGAAATCAGATTGTGATTCTGACTCCGGTTCATTTATCGAGTACATGCTAGAAATGATCCAAAGCGCATTGGCTGAGTTGCGGACAACCGATCAAGTTTGCGAGCAAGTAACCGATCAAGTTGAAAAACTTCTAAGAGTTATGGCAAGGGAAACATATACTGCAAAAGGGTTGATGGAGCTTGTGGGTATCAAGCATCGACCTACGTTCATGGCGAATTATATGAAGCCTGCGATTGCAGCAGGATTTGTGCAAATGACGATTCCTGAGAAACCCAATAGCAGCAAACAAAAATATATGAAAGCAAACTCATGAAACGCTGGTGTGGCATTACAACAAGATATGCAAGGAATGCGGCATTTTTTCTGATGCGGTTCATATATGTTGCATGGCTAGTTGGTTAAACGTTCTTGCCTGATTGTTGTCGGCACTATATAATGGGTTGTAGAAGAATAGCAACACATGGAAAAAACTTGAATATTTTAGAACACTATGTTATATTAATAAAAAATGCTAATATACTGGGGTTATAGCATTTTACACATTGATTAAAATCTTGGACTGTACAGAGTAAAGGCAATATATATATTATCTTATTTAATCGTATGTGTTTGGTTATGATATCAATCTTTTTTGCTATACCTATTAAAATAGTACTGCATGTGCATAAAAAATATAAATTGGAATTATGCGTAGAGTGAATGGTGAAAAAATGTTAAGCGTTTTGATCGTTGAAGATGAGTACATTGTCGGTCAATTAATAATAAAGTTGGTGGATTGGGATAAGCTGGGTTTAGAATTGCTTGGGGTGGCAGATAACGGAATCGAGGCATTGGATATCATTTTAAGCGAAAGACCGGATATTGTTATTGCCGATATAAGAATGCCGGGAATTGATGGCCTGGAAGTTATAGAGCGTGTAAACAAAGCTCGAATCAACACTCGTTTTTTGGTGATAAGTGGACGGTTTTGCATATGCTTAAATAGTAGCACAGTCAGCCGTCACGCGGCTATTAGCCTGCAGAGGGTGTATAGACGTGATCGGTGGTATCCTCACCAGTAAAGAACGGTTTTTTCCATTCTGGTGACTCAGGTGGTAGTGCGCCAGTGTTAGGGTCTTGGTACGGTGCTCTCACGTCAAATGCTACCACCTTGCCAGCTGAGTCAAATGTAATGGCGAGATCAAGGCCTTGTTGTGGAGAAAGCCCAACAACCTC
>CAZEYG010000434.1:0-2281 GCA_964516575.1 uncultured Defluviitaleaceae bacterium | reverse complement strand
TTTCTACTCCTTGTCTCATATTTTTTGGATTTTATGTGCTTGGCGTTTCTTTTCGGCTGTACTATAAAAGTACATATAAATCTATTAATTAAGTTTTCTTGGTGTGGCCGAAAAGAAACTTTTTCAATGTTACAGCGATAGTTGGCAAACTCAAAATCATCCATGCTTATCTTTGTGCCACAGAAGCAGCTGAAACAGGCTTTCAAGTTTGTCGTATTTATCGCTAAAATTTAATTTCTTGTGCTTCAATATCGCAAGCGCTTCTATCTCATGCCCTTTGCGCTCCACAGCTTCAAGCCGTCATCTTCCACAATTTCATAATGCCGCTCGCCGTTTCTTATTTCAACTTTATAAAACAAGCAAGCGCAAGCGGGAATGATAGGCCGCCTGCGCTTGCTATGGGATATTGCCGAGGGGAATAGAGAGCGGTTGCAAAAAGGGCTTCGCAAGCGTTTGAATGTGGAGTAAAAAGCCATTGGCTACAAAGTTGGCTACAAAGTGAAATTAGAAATGAATAAATATGTGAATATTATGTATAATTATTCTATTTGAAACCGATAGGGCAACCTACTTTGTGGTGGTGTGGATGGGCTTAGGATATAAAGAGAAAAGGCTTGAAACACTACATTTCAAGCCTTTTCTGCTACATGGTGGAGATAAGCGGGATGCATAAGAACCGCAATTATTATGTATCTCTTCTAGCAAAGACACATCCACTTGCACAGGCGGCTGATTGCTCACGTTGAATATTATGGTTACTTTGTAGCCGCCATCATCACCGATAAAAACATATACGCGATTCACCATCGTATTAACAAGCAGCTTCGGTATTCCAAGTCATCAAGATTTCCGTTTTTTAAGTGGGACAAGAAATACATTATATCGACCTCGCTTAGTTCGTAATGCCTTTCTTCCTCAACAATCGTTTGTTTCTCTAAATCTGCGGATTCTTTTTCCAGTCTGTCAATCTCACTAAAACATAATTAGCGGCTGTTGCCGATGCTTTGCCAACCTTTAAGGATTCTAAAAGGTTGGCTTTTTGTTTGCTATTTTCCTTCAAAAGCCTTTGTAAGCGCTTCAAATTGGGGTTGTCTTGCGCCTGCTCGCAAAGCACCGATATTTCATGAGCGATTATGCGCTGATTATCCTCTGTAAGCATATCGCGGACAACCTCAATAACTTTATCCTCCACTCGCTACTTGGCAACTGTGAGAGCTTGGCAACCTTTGGATTTTTCCTTGTAATAGCTATATAATGCACCGCTGCGCCCTGTGCCGCTTGTGCCTGTCATTGGTGATAAACAAGCTTTACAAAAGAGCTTTCCGCTAAGTATAAATTCCTCCACAGCTTTGCCCCTTCCTCCTGCGCCGACATTTTCGGCAAGTCGCTTTTGGACTTGATCAAATAGGATTTGCGGAACAATGCGGGGTAAGGCATTTGGTGTATCTACCCCTTTATAGCTGTATATCCCAACATATCGCTTGTTTCTCAAAATCGTATAAAGGCTGTTTTTGGTGAAAGGTTTGCCGAGAGAAGTTTTTACACCCATATCATTTAGGTGTTCCATAATTTCTAACATGGTCGCTCCGTTGGCATACATTTCAAACACTCGTACAACATAAGGGGCATTTATAGCATCCACAATAGTGTGCTTATCGACCACTTTGAACCCAAGACCGGGATTACTGCCAAGGCTCAAATGCTTTGAAGCGTTGATTTCTCGTCCTCTTTGGATTTTGGTTGCCAATTCTCTACTGTAATATGCAGCCATACCGACAAGGACATGGCGCATAAGCTGACCGCTTGCGTCCTCTGAAAAACGCTCCATAGCTGACAAAATTTTCACACCATTTCGCTCTAACCTCTCGCGATATATGGCATCGTCATATTCGTTGCGTGCAAAGCGGTCGAGCTGATAAACGATTACATAGTCCCAGCGCCTACGAGCTGAATCAGCAATTATGCGCTGAAAGCCGGGGCGCTTCTCTGCATTTTTGCCTGTGATTTTTTCATCTTTATAGACTTCAATAATTTGATATCCCTCGCGGTTGGCATATTCGTGACAGACTTTTAGCTGTCCTTCAATACTCTGTGCGGTCTGTTACCGCCGGGGCTATATCGGGCATAGATTACTGCTTTTTTCATGGCGTGTCCTCCTTCTTGCAAAGGTTGGAATATTCATTTAACATAGTAGCTTTAATTTTTTCAATCGCTTGTTCAAGTTCCATGTTTAAAAACCATTCTGCTATTAGCGATTTATATCCTGATCATGTGCGTCATC
>CAZEYG010000433.1:0-2281 GCA_964516575.1 uncultured Defluviitaleaceae bacterium | reverse complement strand
GGTAGGAGCAGCAATTCACAAAGACGTAGTTACAAAAGAGGTAAGACTGTTTTTGATGTTGTCTTTCGCTATGGCGGTACTTATGCTTATAACGGTATTTCTTATATACGGTTATTTGTCGAAAGGAATGGTTCGGCCAATGGCTTCCATACTTCAAAATGTCCGTTCAATCCGTGACGGAACAGGTAGGCTTTCGTCCACCGGGCGTAAGGATTTTGACGAGCTTGCAGACGGAATCAATACTATGTTGGATCGAGCCGAACGCTATCATATGGGGCTTTTAGGCAGACAGATAAACACCCATTTTATCGTTAATACCCTTATATGTATTGAAGGCTTGTCAAAGTGTGGGGAACATGAAAAATCGGCACAGGCGGCGGCAGAGCTAACAAAGCTGATTAAACACATGCAAGAAAGCGACTCATTAATCAATATTTTTATTGAAATGGAATTTTTGGAAAGTTATATTTCTCTAATGAATATAAGGCATGGAAATAAGTTTAACGTGGAGTTTGATGTTGACGACAAACTTTCGGAATATCGTATGCCGGGCTTTTTGCTGCAGCCGGTTGTTGAAAATGCCTTAACCCATGGGCTGGAAACTAAGCCTGAGGATTGCAGACTAACTATAACCGGCAAATATAGTGACGGCAAGGTTTTGCTTCAGGTTTCGGATAACGGAATCGGAATGTCACAGGAGCAAACAAAGTCACTGTTTCAAAAGCTGGCTCATGCCCATGAAGGGGATTTTACGGAATCAGGAATGCATGGCGTAGCGCTTTGTAATATTCAAAGGAGAATGCGTACGTTGTATGGTGATGCCTATGGCGTCACATTTAACAGCGAAATTGGAAAGGGAACAACAGTAACTCTTTATCTGCCTGTAGTTAAAGACTGGTGATAATACTAGGGTTATATAATAGTATCTTAAACTTGACACTAAAATTATCATACACTATAATTATTGTATAATAAGTTAATAATCCGGCGGCAATTAAATATGTATTTTCCTTTCCGCCGTAATCCCTTTTTAAATGGGTGCAACTAAAAGCAGCAACGTACTTTAGCTGCCGGGTTATAGTTTAATACGTACAATACAACTATAAAAGGATGTGATAGCTTGGTTAAGATTTTAGGCGTTTGCGGAAGCCCAAGAAAGGCCTCTACATATTATGCCTTAGAGCAGGCGTTGGAAGCAGCCAAAGCTGTGGAAGGCGTTGAGGTTGAGCTTATTGAGCTTAGAGGCCGCAAAATGAATTTTTGCGTTCACTGCAATAAATGTGTCAAAGAGGATATGGATCGATGCATAATCTACAAAGACGACATGGATGAGCTTTACGATAAGTTTTATAATGCCGACGGATACATATTTGCTTCGCCTGTTTACGAAATGGGCATAACTCCTCAGCTTAGTACATTTTTTACAAGATTCAGAGCTACATATTCCGTATTAAAAAGAGACCCTAACTTTTTTATGAAAAAGGTTGCCGGAGCAATAACCGTTGGCGGTACAAGAAACGGTGGCCAAGAAACAGCTATTTTATGTATCCACGGCTTTTGTCATACCCAAGGTATTGTGCCAGTTAACGGAGCTATGGGCGTTTACGGCGGCGCTTGCGTATGGAGCCAGGATAAGGGCGCTGAAGGCGCAGCCGCTGATGAGGTTGGCATGAAAAATGTTCGTGCTATAGGCGAGAAGGTTGCGCTTATGGCTAAAATAATGAAAGCTGAATAATTATAATGTAATATTTCAGGTACATAATTGCTTAAAATTGCTTAGAACCTGTAATCATAGTATACCTATGAATACAGGTTCTAATGTTTATAATACTTCTCTTACCAATACCTCATATGCGCCAATCGTCTGACTATCAAATTCTATGGTTGTGCCGTTATGGTTTATAATTATCTGTATAACTTTGTCGCCAAGCCTTTTGGTGCAAACCTCCACACCCTCCGGCGATTGAATAACCTCAATACAATTATCATTTAAAGCCATATCCGCAAGCTGCTGCATATTTTCGTCATCCAAAGCTGTTGAAATATAAAAGACCTTACCTTTTCCGTATTTGTTCATCGTTACTGCCGACAGCTTTTTAAAGAATTTGTCCTCGTAATAAATTAGTGTTTCGGCAGTGGTTGTTTTAAGCATATCTCTAAACACCGTACCTGTGCCTGTTTTACCGTTAGCCCAGGAAAGAGGCACGCTTTCGTCAATAGACAGCGCTTCGCTTTCTTCAACATAAGCGCCGATAAAGTCTGACGAGTATATTGGTATTTC
>CAZEYG010000432.1:0-2284 GCA_964516575.1 uncultured Defluviitaleaceae bacterium | reverse complement strand
AGTAAAACCTTTGCAATGTTTTGCAATATTATTGCTTTGCTACCCGCAAACAGCGGGATAATTATAATGGGGATACCCGGAAAGAGGTTGTTTTATGATAAAAAGAAGATTAGTGCTTGGTCTTGCGCCAACTCGCCGTGATTATTTTATCAACGACATAGTAAAAAGAAACAGGGATGATATTTGCCGGAAAACGGAAGCTTTTTCAAAGGAGCTGGATTTCGACCTTGTTGGCATAAGTGGCGTTAACGACGAGGACATGATGAGTACGTTAGCTCATGCAAAAAAGATAGCCGAGCTTTTCAAGGCAAAGGGCGTTAACGCCTTGTTTATCCCCCATTGCAACTTTGGCCAGGAGGAAACTGTTTTATATTTAGCTAAGGCGCTTAACGTACCGGTTCTCATTTGGGGTCAAAGAGACGAGGCGCCCGTTAATTTTGCATGGAGAGATACAGACACTCAATGCGGCCTTTTTGCAACAGGTAAGGCGCTGTATCGCGGTGGCATTCCGTTCACATACATTGAAAACTGTTTTATTGATGAAGAACCCTTTGCCAAAGGTTTTAGGGAATTTATTGTAACGGCCCGTATTGTTAATCAGTTCAGGGATATGAAAATCGCCCAGATAAGCGTTCGGCCGCAGCCGTTTCTTAGCGTTATGGTAAACGAGAGCGAGTTGTTTGAACGGTTTAACATTAACGTTGTTCCGATTCCGGCCACAGTAATAGTAAGGGATGCTCTTGAAATAAGCAAGACAAACGACGTACTTGCTGTAATAGAAGGCTATAAAACAGCAGGTGTTGACCTTTCCAAAATGGACGACGAAAGCGTTAGAAAAATGGCGGCCTTAGAGCTTGCTATAGAAAGATTCGCCGAAGAAAACGAATGCAACGCCGTTGTCAGCGAATGCTGGAACGTTTTCGGCATTGGCCTTGGCATCAAGCCATGCGCTGTTTTCGGCAACCTAACAGACAAAGGCCTGCCGGTATGTTGCGAAAACGATATTCACGGCGCAATCAGTATGCTGATAGCGCAGGCTGCAAACAATGCCGTAGAACCAGCCTTTTTAGCAGACCTTACCCAAAGACACCCAACTAACGATAACGCCGAGCTTCTTTGGCATTGTGGCCCGTTCCCCAAATCATTAAAGGCCTCTAACAGCCACGCTTTTGTAAACGAAGGCATGGGTCAATGGAGACTTAAAGACGGTGACCTTACTCTTATCCGTTTTGATGGTTGCAGGGGAACATATAACCTTTTAGCCGGAGAGGGTAAAACAACAGATGGCCCACTTACAAACGGCAACTACGTTTGGGTAGAGGTAGATAACTGGGTACGCTGGGAGAAAAAGCTGGTTTGTGGGCCATACATACACCATACGGCGTGTGTTTACGGCAAATATGCGACTGCAATCGAAGAAGCCTGTAAGTATATTAACGGGGTTAATTTCGACAGACCTTAGCAGGGGGCTGAATTTATGAATAGATTTGATATTGCAGGAATAGATACTCCATGGTTTGACCAGTTGGTTAGGCTGGAAAAAATGCCGGCCGATAATGAAAGCATGAAAATATCGGAGGTTAGCTGTCAGGGCGGAGGTAAAGTAGCAACTGCTCTTGTAGCGGCTTCAAGGCTTGGGATTTCAACAGGAATCATAGCCGTAATGGGTAATAATTCCAGAGGTAGGTTTTTACTTGAAGATTTCAAGCGCCACGACGTAAATACAGATAACGTAGAGATTTTAGACGGTTATACAGACGGGTATTCTATAGTTTTGTCCGACAAGGAGTCCGGCGGTAGACGTATACTTTGGGATTACGACTTTGATTCGCCAAAGGTAACGGAAGAACAGTTGGAAAAAGCAAAGCCGCAAATAGCAAACGCAAAGTACTTGCATCTTTGCAGAACCGATAAAGCGGACATTCTGGCGGCAAAGTACGCTAAAGAAAAAGGTGTTAAGGTTTGCTTTGACGGAGACTTTTACTCCGATGAGGTAATTGATAATCTTGGTTTTATAGATTATTTTATCGGCTCAGAAGATTTCTACGGCCAATGCTTCCAAGGAAAAGGCGATATTAAAGAAAATATGGCTAAGCTAACCTTACGAGGCGTAAACACCGTAATATTTACCTTTGGAAAGAAGGGTTGCGCTGGGTTATATGACGGCCATAAATATTTCGAGCAGCCGGCATTAACAAATATTAATGAGAAGGACACCGTAGGCGCCGGGGATGTTTTCCATTGTGCGTTTATTGCAGGAATATGCCGGGATATGACTGTTCCT
>CAZEYG010000431.1:0-2285 GCA_964516575.1 uncultured Defluviitaleaceae bacterium | reverse complement strand
CTTAAATATTTGCGCTACATCCTTTCTTTTTAGGCAGCCCGTCAAAAATATAAAGCACATATAAGCAAAGCCTAAAACAGTTATTGCTGCAAGCAGGCCTAGCTTTTGGCCTAACATACCGAATATAATCCTGTTTGCTATGTATTTAACCATAAGCGCAGCGGCGGCGGCTGATATAACCGGCTTTAAAAACCAATTTTTGAATTCAAAAGTCAATTCCACAGAGCTTCTCAGCTTGTTAATCTCAAGGGCACATACAATTGTAAGGCTTGAGAACCAGCCAAGAATAAACGCATTAATGCCATATTTGGGTACAAGGAAAAATATAAAGCCTATGTTTATAACAGATGATATAAGGCTGTTTCGGAAAATAAACACCTGATAACCAAGTCCGTTTAATATGCCTGAAAGCACTACCTGCATGTATAAAAACGGGCACATTATGCCTAAAAGTATTAGCATTTCGCTTATATTCTGATTGTAAATAACACTACCTAACTCATTTGCAAACACTATAAATATCGCCGAAGCGCAAAACCCGATAACGGATGAAAAAAGAACAGATTTTGACGCCGTATATTTAATCCGTCTTAGGTTGTTTATAGCAGATGCCTCGGAAACAGCCGGAACAAGGGATATTGCCAAGGATAATAAAAACGCCGAGGGAAAATATATTAGCGGCATTGCCATACCCGTAATCTGGCCGAATACGCTTATCGCTTCTGTGCCGGTCATACCAAAAAGCTGGAGCCTTTGGGGAATAAGTGCATTTTCAACTGTGCTTAAAAGAGAGCCTGTTACCCTGTTGGCTGTTAAAGGAAGCGCCATCGAGCAAATCATTAAAAGAATCTGCCGTCTTGACATGGACGGTTTCTTTAAAACAGTGTTCTTAAACTTAAAACCTTTATAGGCGAGGACAATAAACAAAAGGGAGACTGCTTCCTCCGCAACTATACCAATTACTGCCAAGCCACATGCAAATTCAAGACCAAGGGGTATAAACATTCCCGCCAGCAAAAAGACGACAATCATCCGTACAATCTGTTCGATTACTTGATTAATAGCCGGGATAAGCGTTTCCTGCAAGCCAAAGAAATATCCGCGAATGCATGAGCCCATGGCCATAAACGGTATGGCAAAGGCAAGTATTTGAAGCGAAAGTATTGTTCTTGTGTCCTTAAAAACAAGAACGGATATAACCTCTGCAAACACGTATAAGAGCACGGAAATTCCAACTCCAAGGCACGTTGTTATAACAGAGGATTGCCTTAATATCCGCCGCATATTGCCGTATTCACCTTTTGCCTTTTCAGCCGCAACAAGTTTTGAAACGGTTGTTGTAAAGCCAGAGCAGGCGATGCTCCAGGCCAAGCCGTAAACCGGCATAATAAGCTGGTAAAGCCCCATGCCTTCGGCGCCTATCATGTTTGACATGTATATTCTATAGACAAAGCCGAGTATTCGGGTTATAATTCCAGCGACAGTTAAAATTATAGCGCTGCTTACAATGCTTTTTTTAAACATAAGCTGCTCCTTTATATGCTTTATATGTTTGTTCGGGTTGTTTATAAAATGTATTCGGAAAAGCATTGGATTATTCGTATAAAAGACCGGCTGCAAGCGGGAGATGATAGTATTAAGGTATTACTTACAACATTAAACGCAAAATTTATTCATTCTTCCCTAGCGCTTAGGTGCCTTTTAAGTTATGCCGAAAAATACAGGGAGTATATTGAAATATGCGAATTTACAATTAACCAGCAAGAAGAGCTTATAACCTCCGAAATATTTAGAAAAAGGCCGGACATTATCGGATTCTCTTGTTATATTTGGAATATTGAAGAAACAATCTCAATAGTTAATACAATAAAGAAAATACTTCCTAATACCGTTATCATACTGGGCGGCCCGGAGGTGTCTTTTGATTACGAAGAAATACTAAAAAAATCAGGGGCAGATATTGTGGTAATCGGGGAAGGGGAGTATGCCTTTAACAGCATTCTTACCTGTTATATAGACAACTCAATAACTCTGGGTGAAATAGAAGGCTTAGCTTTCCTAAAAGAAAACAGGGTTATTAAAAACAACAGCGGTGTTAGTCTGCCCCTTAACGACATACCTTTTGCATACGGCATAGGTTTTGAAGGCACAGATAACAAAATCCTTTATTATGAATCATCTAGAGGTTGTCCCTTTGGCTGCAAATATTGCTTGTCATCCGTCAGTAAGGGTGTAAGGTTTTTGAGCAAAGAAAGGCTTGAAAGAGAGCTAAAGGTATTTTTGGA
>CAZEYG010000430.1:0-2287 GCA_964516575.1 uncultured Defluviitaleaceae bacterium | reverse complement strand
AGCCCTTGCTACGGGTAAATATTCAGCCGGTGTTGATAGTGACGGACTAAAATGTGTAAGCCAAAGCTCTTTTACATTACCCTTTTCAGCCAGCCCGGCCGCTTCCGAAAAGGTCATGTGTTTATACTCCAAAGCCTTTTGCAGCTTATCATCATCACCGTATATCCCTTCGCAAACGAAAAGGTCAGACCCGCTTATAAAGCCGGGTATGGCCTTTATCGGGCGGCTGTCTGTCAAATAGCTGATAACCAAACCCTTGCGCTTTTCGTCCAGTATCATATCACTTGTGTAAAACCTTTCCTCATAAACAGCCTGACCTTGCTTTTGCAGCGTATTCCATATACTTTTCGGAACATTGTTTTGTTGAGCTTTTGCTAAATTAAACTTACCTTGCCTTTTAAGCTCCAGCCTATAACCGATACACGGCATACCATGCTCCAACTTAACGGTATTTACCTTAAAGCCCCCGAGTTTAACCCCTTCGTTAAAGAAGGCATTACTAAGGCCGGAAGCAGTAACATCGGCCTCCATATAATTAATCTCAAAGGGCAGCTTAGGCGCAATAATAAGCAGACTTCTGACAACTGACTCTACGCCGTTTGGCCCAGCGATTGTTAAAGGCTCTGTTCGCCCAGCATTACCAATTGCCAAAAGCATACCCGGCAAGCCGGATATATGATCCGCATGAAAATGGGTAAAGCAGATTGTGTCAATGCTTTTAAAACCCCAGCCTAAAAGCTTAAGACTTACTTGAGTTCCTTCTCCGCAATCTATTAAAAGCATTCTGCCGTTTAACCTTAAAAGCATGGAGGATAAAAAACGGTTTGGCAGCGGCATCATGCCGCCTGTCCCTAAAAGAGATATATCTATCATTTTATTTAATGCTCCCCTTGTAATACTCAGCCAGCTTTTCATATTCCGGGCTGTTTATTTGCTCCTTACCCAACGCCGACAACCTGTAGACGCCTTTTTCAACCTTTTCAAACCAGCCGTAATAATTCCTGCTAAGCGTTAGGCTTATGTTTTTTTCAAAACCGTAAGTATTGATTAAGTGCTTCGGAGTGACTGTTCCCAGCTTATCCATAATACACGCCAGCTTAATACATTTTTCTCTAAACACAGTATTTATCGGAATCCCCGAACAGCCGCCCTTGTTATTATCCCCTGTTCTGCCGTTAAATTCCTTAACAAGAGCTGCTCTTGCCTTTGCATTTCTTTTAAATCCGGCAGTGGACGGCCACAGAACCATTTCGGCAGTAGCTATAGGGCTATCAACAGCTACGAGTATCAACCCGATATTTAGGTTATTCAATATTTTAACCGCATTTTTATAGCTTTTGGCGGCCGCTGATTTCGGCCTTGGAATCGCTACAAAAACAAAATCCGCCAGCCTTTGCCTGTCAAGCGCCTGATATATAAGGGGCAAGGTAAACTTTAGCTTTAATTCTATTATTGCCAGTTCAGCACCCTTTGCCGCTACTACATCACATTTTTTTACTTCACCCTTAACCTCATACCCGTTTTCAGTAAACAGTTTTTTAACCGGCTCATACAACTCCGATTCCTTGTATGGCTTAACTAAAGGCATTTTAGCAACTCCTATGTTCTGATAATCAAATTTTTGCTGCGATTCGAGGAAGCGGCGACGAAACATATTCGTAGAATATATGCAAGAAGCCGCTGACAAAGAAGTGCAGCAAAAAAGGCAAGTTTTTGTCATTGTTTTAATGGGTTATTAGTATTATTTTATCTTAAAAAATTTACCCTTGCAATAACAATAATTGAACATATAATATAAGTTAGATTTTTAAATGTTGGAGGTAAGTATGAACAGTAACGTATCTGTTGTAAGATGCGGGGATTATGAGCTTAAAAATGTAAAAGCGGCGTTGGACAAAAGCATATGTGATATAGGTGGCATAGGTAAATATATAAACAAAGGCGAACGGGTTTTGCTAAAGGTGAATTTACTAATGAAAAAAAGCCCTGAGGCGGCGGCTACAACACATCCCGCTTTTGTTCAGGCGCTTTGTGAGCTTATTACAGAGTTTGGCGCTGAAGTTATAATAGGCGACAGCCCCGGCGGCCCCTTTAACGAGCGTATGTTAAAGGGCATATATAAAGCCACAGGGATGGAAGATGTCAGCCTTGCAACCGGCTGCCGGCTTAACTATAATGTTAAATTTGCCGAAAGGCAAAACGAAAACGGTTTGCTGCTAAAACACCTTACTGTTGCAGACATGATTAACGACGTTGACAAAATTATATCAGTTTCAAAGCTAAAAAC
>CAZEYG010000429.1:0-2300 GCA_964516575.1 uncultured Defluviitaleaceae bacterium | reverse complement strand
ACTACGGCGGCATAAACTCCTTCTGCCAAGAGATGAATAATTACTTTTCCAATAAGAGAATAATACTTGTAGCTGGTTTTTTGGCGGATAAACAATTTTCACAAATGATAGAAGCGCTGTGTTATACAGCCGATACGCTTATTCTAACCGAGCCTGACAACAGACGTGCCTTAGCGGCAGAAGTTGCCTATGAGCACACAAAAAAAGCCTTAACCGAAAACATTATTGAAACCGTTCTAATTGAAAAGGATTATAAAAGGGCTTTTGATATGGCTTTTGACTTAGTAGGGCAAGAGGATATTATTGCGGTTGTCGGTTCACTATATCTGGTTGGGGATATGCGCGCCTACATAAGCAAAAAAGGGTTATGAAATAACATATTATACTTGCTTATCAGACTTACTAGCGTTCTATACCTTATATATTGAGACACCATTAAATTTTTCCTATGACTGGTGACTCAATCCCCTTTTTAAGGGGGTGATTAAAGTTTGCATAGTAAACTTTAACCGGAGGTTCCATAATATAAGGAGGTATTGATTATGATAGATTTTAAAGAGGAAATTGCAAAATACAAGCCAATCTTAACAACCGACGGCGTTGAGGAAGCCCTTTACAGCGATGAAATGAAGGATATTATGGATTTGCTTACCCATATAACAAGTCAATTGCCTATGGAAAGGGAGTAAATTTTCATGAACTGCCCAAGCTGTAACGGTGAAATTTCAACGCTTAATGGATATACATGCCCATTTTGCGGTGTTGACGTTGTTATGTTAAAAAAAGCCGAAAGGATTTCATGCGCCCTTTACAATCAAGGTCTTGAGCTTGCAAAGAAAAGTAATCTTTCTGCGGCTATTGTTAGTCTTTCAAAGAGCCTTCGTTTTAATAAAAACAATGTTCCGGCAAGAAACCTTCTCGGCCTAGTTTATTACGAAACCGGGCGCATCGGTGACGCCTTGAAGCACTGGATTATAAGCGCATCCCTTGTTAAATCCGATACTACCGCTAAAAGATACATCAGCGATATTCATCAAAACCCACGCACAAACGAAAAGCTGGATGATGCCGTTAATATGTATAACAACGCCTTGTCTTATATTGCAAATAAAAATGACGATATGGCTATAATCCAGCTTAAAAAAGCGATAGACATAAGCCCGAAGTTTATTGATGCAATGAATGCGCTTGCTCTTTGTTATTTGTCCCAAAAAAGTTATCATAAGGCAAGTCATATTATTGAACGGATTCTTGAAATCGACGTTAGTAACGAAACCGCTCTAAGATATTACAAGGAGCTTATAGATAAAAGAAAAAAACCGCTGTCCTCTGTTGTTGAAATCAAGGAAGAGACAAGCGATTCAAAATATTCCGGCTCATTTAAAAAGGGAACCGTTAGAAAATCAATAGGTTTTTCTAATTTTTTAAGCGAAATTATTTGTTTTATTCTAGGCTGTATTTTGACGGTTGCCGCAATGTACATTTTAGTTATCCCAAGCATGAATAAAGAAAACGAGGCAACAATCGCCAGCCTCAACACCAATTTAGCTGCAAAAACACTTGAGGCAGCCGATATTGGAGAAAAAAGCGACAATCAAATAAAAGAGCTGGAAGCGGAAATTAAAAGGCTGAACGATGAAATCTATAAACAAAACGAACAGATATATTCAAAGGAGCGGCTGCAAACCGTAGCAACAGCCGACAAGCTTGTGGCGGCGGGTGATTTTATGGCGGCGGCGGATATGCTGTATTCTGCTGATTTAACTGGTGTTCCGCCGGATATTGAGGCCAAGGCAAACGAGCTTAAGGAAAAGTCCTTTAAAACAGCAGCTACAACCCTATATAACGACGGGTTGAATAAGTATCGTGCCTCCGAATACGATACTGCTAGAGCTGGTTTTGAAAAAGCACTTAGGTTTGCCGAAAAGGTCGAAACAAACGTTGACAATATAACCTATTATTTAGGAATGACCGCCTTAGCGCTTGAAAATTCAGAAGCCGCTAAAAGATACTTTACTGCAATTGTTGAGGATTTCCCTAATTCACCTCAGGTTGCCCGGGCTAAAAAAGAGCTGGAAAAAATTGGTGATTAGTTAGTACCCTAAATATTTTGCCGCAGTGTTTTGTATAGAGTTTATTACTGATAAACTCTAAGTATGGAGGGATATAAATGCATGAACGATTGATGGAAAACACAAAGGTAGCTTCTTATTTTCTTTGGGAGTATACCAAAAGCGACAATGCCCTTAATCATTGGCTTTGTGCCGAGGATATAGCTTGCTTTTTGGAAATGCGAGGTG
>CAZEYG010000428.1:0-2324 GCA_964516575.1 uncultured Defluviitaleaceae bacterium | reverse complement strand
ACAGGCGGCGGTTTTGAAATGCTTTGGGCAAAGGACGCAGTTGTAGATTTTTTTGATTATGAAAACGTTAGTTTTTATAAAAACTCAAAAGCTGCAATAGCTGAAGGTGCTGCTATAATAGCTGCCGATGAGCTGGAGGTATTGAATAACTTTAGCTTTAGCGTAATTGACAGACATCAGGTTATGGTTGACGTTGGAATAAAAATATTACAGGATAAGAAGGAGCGCTTTGTGCCAATTATTGAAAAAAATACGTTTTGGTGGCAAAGTTATGATAAATTAACGGTTTTATTAAACCAAAAAACCGATGAGCCGGTTAACATTGGCTTGTTTGTCCGGGATACGGAAGGTGATGTTAGGCTTGCAGATACAGTATGCTTAAACGGGCTTCCCGTCCGCCCGGCGGGGACTACGAAAATCGGCATAAAGCTGAACTTTAACAGCTATAACCAGTTGGTTGCAGATTTTTATGACGAGGGTTTTGGCGAGCTGTTTCCAAAGACAAGTTATAGCTACAGACACGTTCTAAACTTATAGCAGTGAGGTGATTTATATGAACTGGGAAAAATACAAGGAAGAAATAGAAAAAACAGGACATTTGCCTGAGGATTGGTATTTGCTTGGTATCGACCTTGGCACAACTAACTCAATAATAAGCTACTGGGATAATTCAGCTCAAAAGCCCGAGCCGATTGATATAAGTAACGGATTCGGCAAGATTCCGCTGCCTTCCGTAGTGCAATTCAGAAAAGACGAGGACGATACCGAAGGCGAATGGATTATCGGCGAAGAAGCATACCGTTCAATGAAAATATATCCTGAAACTACTATCCGCTCCATTAAGCGGAAGATGGGAACAAACGAAACTGTAACGATAGATAACAATGAATACTTGCCGGAGGAAATATCGGCTAAAATTCTTACTGAGCTTATAGAGCATTGCAAGGAATTGAACCCAAAAGCTGAAATTGCCGGGCTTGTAGTGTCTGTGCCTTATGACTTTGACGATGCGGCTAAGAAGGCGACTATGCGGGCTTGTGAGCTGTCAGGGTTATCTGACAAGCTGATTTGTCTTATAGAAGAACCAAAAGCAGCGGCGCTTGCTTATAATTTCAAACATACGCTTAACCAAGACGAAAAAATCATGGTTTTTGACTTTGGCGGTGGTACTCTTGATATTACAATATTCCACGTTGTTGAAAAGGACAGTGCCCGAATAAAGCTGCAGGTTATAAGCGAGGGCGGCGAGGCATATCATGGCGGGGATAACGTTGACGATCAGATAAAAGAGCTTTGCTATAAGTTTATATTAGATAAAACTAAACAGGACAAGGATTCCATAGCTATAGAAAACCAAGTTGAGCTTATTGTAAGAGCTAGAGAAACAAAAGAACGGCTTTCAGGCGTTAAATCCTTTAGAATACCTTTTACTTTCTGTGTGCCGCCTTTTGTTGAGCAGGTGACAAGAGAGTTTTTTGAACAAACGATAAGTGGTTTTATAGAAAAAACCCGCAAGCTAGTTATGAAGGCGTTACGTGAAGCGTATACAGGCTCTCTTTCCCCGGCAGACATAAGCCGTGTGCTTTTAGAAGGCGGTTCGTCGCAAATGCCCTGGGTAAAGGATATGCTGATTGAAATATTTAATGACGAGAATAAAATCTATTCCTCCGAACGTCCGGCGCTGGATATTTCCATAGGCGCAACCTATTACGCCGCTATGAAGATGGGCCTTCTTACACAGCCGGATATTGAAGCAGGTGAGGCCACCGTTGAATTCGAGGTTACAGTACCCCATGATATTGGCCTAGAGGTTATAAACGGAAAGCGCCGCTCCTTCTTTACAATGATTCGCCGGGGGACGCCATATGCTTTAGCCAAAAAAAGCCAGGTGTTTACGCTTTCCGGCGATACGGCAGAGGATATGACAACATTTGATTTAAAAATACTTGAGCGGATTGACAAAGAGGATACTATTGAAAACTGCAAGTTAATAGGCGAGGTTGACATAAAAGGGCTTCCTGAACGGCCAAGCGGCAAAACAAGGCTGAAAATTACCCTTATGGTTGAGGAAGAAGGCGGCCTTGTTAAGGGCAGCGTAGAGGACATGGGTTTTACGCCGGAATTCGAGCCAAGTGGGTATAAGACTGATTTTGACCCGGAGCGGTTTATAAAAACGATAGTGGAGGGCGTGTAGTATGGGTTATTTAGGTATTGACTTAGGAACGACTAATTCAGTTGCAGTGATTTACAACGACAAAACCGACGGGCTTGAAGTAGTTAAAATAGATGGCACTGACGAAATTTTGCCGTCAGTGGTCAGTTAC
>CAZEYG010000427.1:0-2358 GCA_964516575.1 uncultured Defluviitaleaceae bacterium | reverse complement strand
CATATTTTACATTTGCTGTGTTGTTATAGCAAAGAATATATGTAGCATTTGCATATAGTAGCATTTTTAGATTACAGCCTGCCTTATATTAAACTAGATAGATATTTTTTGTGTCTGTTTAGTCGTAATAAGCTAAAGGCACAACATATACATATATAGAAATACTAATCTTAAGAAGTTCAGCAAAAGATTCAAAGGGGGAATGTTAAGCAGTTTTTGCGGGCTTTAACGAATAAAGCAAGCCGGCAGCGGCCATTTGGCCTTTCGTAATTTTGCAGTCTGTTTATGCGTAAAAAGAAAGCATTAGAAAATCAATCGAAACTGGAGGGTAGCTTAATGAGTGGAAAACAATATGTACATCCTTATATCCCAAATTCAGAGCCTGCCGTAAAAGGCGAAATACTTAAATATTTAAACATGTCCAGCTCTGAGGATATTTACAAGGAGATTCCTGAACATTTAAGATTTAAAGGCGTAATGGATTTACCCGAGCCTATTATGTCGGAATACAAGCTCAAAAAACATGTTGAAGCGCTTTTAAACAAAAACAAAAACTGCAAAACCTGCCTTAGCTTTTTAGGCGGCGGCACCTGGCAACATTATGTGCCGGCAGTTTGCAACACTATACTAGGCAGAGATGAATTTTTAACCGCATACGTTGGCGAGGCATATTCAGACCACGGCAAATTCCAGGCGTTGTTTGAAAGCAGCTCAATGATTGGAGATTTAACAGGTTTTGAAGCCTGTAACACACCTACATACGACTGGGCAAACGCCATCGCTATCGCTTCAAGAATGGCCTGCAGAACAAGCGGCAAAAAGGAAATATTATACGCAGAAAACATGAGCCCCGACCGTTTTTTAGTGCTACAAAATTATGTTAAGCCGGAAATTAATCTGACCGGCATTAAATATAACGAGCAAACCGGTTTATTGAATTTAACCGACCTTAAAGAAAAATTATCCGATAAAACTGCTGCTGTTTATTTTGAGAACCCATCTTACCTTGGCGCAATCGAAACACAAGCTGCCGAGATATGCAAGCTGGCAAAAGAAGCCGGCGCTCTTGTTATCGTTGGTGTAGACCCAACCTCATTAGGTGTTTTGGAAGCTCCTGCGGCTTACGGCGCTGACTATGCAGTTGGCGATCTTCAGCCTCTTGGTATCCATATGAGTTACGGCGGCGGCCTTGGCGGCTTTATAGCCACCCACGACGATAAAAAATTTGTTGCTGAATATCCTTCTCTGCTCTTTGGCCTTTGCGAAACAGAAAAAGAAGGCGAGTACGGCTTCGGCGAAGTATTTTATGAAAGAACCTCATATGCCTCAAGAGAAAAAGGCAAGGACTTCATCGGCACTTGTTCTGCCCTTTACGGCATAGTAGCCGGCGTATACATGGCTTTAATGGGACCACAAGGCTTTCAGGAGTTAGGCGAAGGTATTATGCAAAGAGTTGCATATGCTAAAGAAAAGCTGGCTGCAATTAAAGGCGTTAAATTAGTATTTGATGCATATTCCTACTGTGACTTTTTAGTTAACTTTGATGGTACAGGCAAGACTGTTGCACAAATCAACAAAAGCCTTTTGGAATGTGACATATTCGGCGGCAAGGACGTAAGCAGTGATTTCCCGAGCCTTGGTCAAAGCGCTCTTTACAGCATTACGGAAGTACATTCAATGGAAGACATAGATAAACTTATTAAATGCTTAACAAAAATTTGTTCGTAGAGTAATTCCATATTTTACTTAAATTGAAAGAAAGACGGAGGGTGAGTGTATGGCGAAAGTAAAAATTAGAAAAAATTTCCACCAGGCTAGTTGGGACGAGCCGATGATATACGAAATGTCAACCCCAGGGCTTAGGGGCATTATTCCGCCGGAGGTTGAATGCGAAATAGTTTCAAAGGTTGGTGACGTTGCTGCAAAGCTGCCTGACTGTATTAAGCGCAAAAGCGCCCTCGGGCTTCCGGAAGTTGCCCAAAAACATGTGTTGCAACATTGGGTTCATCTTTCACAGGAAACTATGGGCTCCAATATATCAAACGACATAAGCGAAGGTACATGTACAATGAAGTACAACCCACGCATTAATGAAGAGCTTTGTATGAACCCCGGTTTTGCAGATTTGCATCCGGAGCAAGACCCGGACACAGTTCAAGGTATGTTAGAAATATACTACAACTTTGAGAAGGTTGTTAAAGAAGTATCCGGCCTTGATAAATTTTCGCTCCAACCAGGCGGCGGCAACCATGCCGTTTATACAGCCGCTTCAATAGTCAGAGATTATAATTATTATCTTGGCTAGGACGATAAAAGGGACTAGGTTAAAACCAAAAATTTATCAAACCCCAACAAAGC
>CAZEYG010000426.1:0-2359 GCA_964516575.1 uncultured Defluviitaleaceae bacterium | reverse complement strand
CATAGTAGAATAATTTGCTGCCGTTTTCATCCTTAATATTTATATTAAAAATATTCCAAGGACGGGACGGGTCGCCGTGACGTCTTGAAAAACTTAACGGCAAATATTCAAGGGTTAGCCGATACAAATCAGGATTACTAGACGTGCATTTTTTTAGTTCGTGTATGTCATGACAGCACCTGATTCTTTCCCATAACACATCCGAAACCAACCGTTTGTTGCGGGTATTTACAAAGTCTTTAAAATCTTCATAATTAAAAGCGTAACCTTCTGCAAAAATTCCGCCTCTCATTACATTGTAAAGTGTATTCATATAATGGTGGCTACAAGCTACAATATCACCGCCCTGCTGAACACCGTCTGCCATGGCTACCAGCGAAACAAGGTTTTTGGTGTCATTGTTAATGCTTTTATAAAGCTCTGTACAGTTGCTGGTTTTAACATATTCAGATAACTGCGCCAGTTGACTGTGGTCATAACCGGAGTCAACCACAATAGAATGAGAGATAGTTTGCCCCGAGTTAATCACAACATCATAACGTACAAAATATGCTCCTTTTTTCCCATAACAAGCTGTATTATACCTATAGCTTTTATTTAAGCAGAAAACCTCCACTACTTCGTCGGAAAGAGCTATATCTGCTGTCTTAATTGTATTCCAAGCCACATTTGCCCGAAGCATTTCTACAGGCGCCGGAGAATCATTTATAAGAGTAGTAAGCGAAAATACAGCTAAACCATTTTCAAGGGGTTCGCAGGCTTTATACGCATCAACAAGCGTGCCCGCTTTCTCTTGTAAGGTCAAATTCACTCCATAGGGCATAATGTTTAAAAGCCCGTCAAGAACCTCAATACTAATGTTGCCGTCCGTAAGATTATGTATTTCGGTTGTTTTTACAATACCGAATTCTTCACTGCATTCATAACGGTATCTAAAGCAAATATTAAGATCCTTGTTGATTTCCTCATGTATAATGCCGTTACCCGCCGTTGCTTTGTAAATATTTTGAGTTATATTATATTTACGTATACTCGTATGCTCAAAAGGCTCCCACAAGCAACCGTTTATTCTTAAGATTGTTTTAGACCCTGTACTAGTTTCCCTGTGCAGTTTATCGTCCGTTATATAAGGGAAAACCGCTTGGGCTGAGTTTTTGCGCCCGCCGGTCACTCCACCCTTAGAGGACATAAACAGCCACACATCACTTGAAGACACTACGTTAATACAGAAGGGTTTCATGTTTTCTGAATCACTTATTTTATAATAACTTTTATCGTTTAGAGTAACAAATGCTGCGTTTGGAATTGTCATAAAATCACCTCTCACTAACCCTTGACCGCACCGGCCATTAGGCTTTCCTGTACTTTATTGCTTAAAATCAGGTAAATAAAGATGGTTGGCAGCGTAGCAATCACCATGCCGGCGCCAATAAGCCCCCATTCGGTTGTATACTGCCCGGCAAAAGACATTATACCTACAGGCAGTGTTCGGTAGCGGTCGCTGTCTACAAAAGTATTAGAAAGCATTAATTCGTTCCATGTCCCTAAAAATGTAAATATGGAGGCGGTTGCAAGAGCCGGTTTTATAAGGGGCAGAATTATAAACCAAAAGCAGCGGAATATGCCACAGCCGTCTATATAGGCCGCTTCTTCCATTTCCTTAGGTAAGGTCTTGTAGAAACTTACCAATATCAAAACACTCATTGGCAATGCACCAGCTATATAGGGTATTAAAAGGCCAAGGTATCCGCCTTTCAAACCTGTGGCGTTAAGGATTTGAAATAAGGGCAATAACGCCGCTTGGGCAGGTATCATAATACCTAAGGCGAATATGCCAAACACAAGCCCGCTAAACTTAAAGCGCATTCGGGCAATCGCATAAGCCGCCATTGCCGAAAGAATACCTGCGGCTATAACGGTTGTGAAAGAATAGAACACAGAATTCAAGAAATAAAGAATAATATTTGTTTGAGTTAATGCCCTTACATAATTACCCCACATCCATATTTTAGGCAAGCCTATTATATTTAAGCCGAAGATTTCATTATTGGACTTTAACGAAAATGTTATAAGCCAATAGAGTGGGAAGAGCTGAGTTAGGGCAATAAAGATCAATAAGCAATAGCGAAATATTCTACGATTTTTTAGAGTATTCACAGAAATGCCCTCCTTTTATAGAATGTTATATAACCGATGCGTTTAGCTCCGCATTTTTAAGTGCTTTATTCAAAACAAATGTAAATATCAAACATTCAATAACTATAAAAAACGCTTGAGCGCTGCCAAAACCATAAAGACTTCTTCTGAAAAGGTTGTTGTACATAAGGGTAGCAGGTACTTCACTTGCGTGGTTAGGTCC
>CAZEYG010000425.1:0-2361 GCA_964516575.1 uncultured Defluviitaleaceae bacterium | reverse complement strand
CGAACAGGTTGATTATCCGCTTCATATAGGCATAACCGAAGCAGGAACTCCTTATAGCGGCGCAATCAAATCTGCCGCAGGTTTAGGCGCTTTACTTTCCATGGGTATTGGTGATACGATTAGAGTTTCACTTACCGGCGATCCGGTTGAGGAGATTAAATGCGCTAAACATATTTTATCTGCAATGGAGGTTCGCTCCTTTGGGCCCTCTCTTATTTCCTGCCCTACATGCGGGCGAACGCAAATAGACCTTATCAATATAGCCGGTCAGGTTGACGATTATTTAAGCACTATCGACAAACCCTTAAAGATAGCTGTTATGGGCTGCGCCGTTAACGGCCCGGGGGAAGCAAGAGAAGCTGATGTTGGTATAGCCGGAGGTAAAGGCGAAGGGGTTATTTTTAAAAAGGGCAGTATCGTAAGAAAGGTTCAGGGCGGGGATATTGTTAAGGAGCTTATTAAGGAAATAGAAATGTTAAATAGTTAAATAGTTTCAGGTGATTGTATTGGATTATAAAAGCTTAAGGGTTTCAGACGTTTTTGGGAAAATATCCGTTTCCGAAAGAGCAATGTCAATAATTAAAGACGGCACGGTTACAAGCATAAAGGTTCATAAGGGTAACGGAACAATGCGTATTTCCCTTTTATTTAAAAACCTTATAGATGAAAGCGCCGTAAACGAGCTGACAGAGGGCTTATCAAAAGAGCTTGCCGGCTTAACGGATATTCAGGCTGAAATAAAATATGATTTGGGAAATACCGGTTTAGCAAGCATTATTCAGCTTTATTGGGATAATATTTTGCTTTATGTTAAAAACATAAGCCCGGTCTGCCGCAAGATGCTAAATGGGGCGGACTGGGCTTTAAATAATGAAAGTCTTGTTATCCGCTTGGAAAACAACGGTCTTCTTTTGTTTGAAAAAAGCTGTATTGGTAACAAAATATCGGCTCTTCTAAAAGAACGGTTTGATATATCACTTAACGTTAATTTTACAAGCAACGGGCAGGATTCTTTCGAGTCTTTGCAGGACAGCGTCAAAAAACAGGAGCTTATAAGTATTGCGATAGACGAAATAAAGGCTGGTATAACCCAAAGCGCCAGCCAGCCAAAACAGGTTATGCCGTCTAAACAAAAGAGCCAGGGGGGCTTTGGCAGCGAGGGTTTTAAACGGGAAGGGTTTAAAGGCACAAGAGGGTCGGTTAAGATTGTTGAGGAAATAAAAGGTAATATACTGCCTTTGTCCACCAGCTTTATGGAGAATGATGAGGTTATCGTTAAAGGCTTAATATTTCAATGCGAAACAAGAGAAACTAAAAGCGGCAGGCTGCTGATTACCTTTGACATAACCGACAAAACAAACTCCGTATCAGTTAAACTATTTGCGAAAAAAGAGGAGGAACGTTTCGGTTCCGTCATAAAAGAAGGAAACGGCATAATTGTAAAAGGTATGGTGCAGCAGGATCCATTTGCAAAAGAGCTGAATATTATGGCAAAGGAAATAACCCCTTGTGATATAGACGACGAACGAATAGATTCCTTTGAAGAAAAGCGGGTTGAGCTGCATTTGCATACCCAGATGAGCGCAATGGACGGCATAAGCTCGGCAAAGGATTATATTAAAACTGCTGCGAAATGGGGTCATTCAGCCGTTGCAATAACTGACCACGGCGTTGTCCAGTCCTTTCCGGAAGCTATGGAAGCTGGCAAAAAAGCCGGAATAAAGATTATTTACGGTCTAGAAGGATATATTGTAGACGATTTAGGCGCTGTTGTTGAAAACGCTGGAACATGCCCGCTAGACTGTGGTTACGTTGTATTTGACTTGGAAACTACGGGCCTTAGCAAGGAAAAAAACAAGATAATTGAAATAGGCGCAGTAAAAATACAAGGCGGAAAAATTACCGATAAATTTTCAAGCCTTATAAACCCCGGTCAGCATATAAGCGACGAAATAACAAACCTGACAGGCATTACGAACGATATGGTCAAGGACTCGCCGTTTATTAAGGATATTATTTTAAAATTCAGAGATTTTATTGGTGATAACACGATTGTTGCACATAATGCAACCTTTGATACAGGTTTTTTAACGGTTGCCCTAGCGGCAGAAAACATTGAAATAGACAACCCGGTTTTGTGTACGGTTGAGTTGGCAAGGACTCTTTTCCCAGAGCTTCCGAAACATAAGCTGAATATTGTTGCCGAACATCTTGGCGTAGAGCTTAAAAACCATCACCGTGCCGTAGACGATGCCGTGGCCACAGCAGAGATATATATTAAGTGTTTGGAGATTTTAAAGGAAAAGGGCTTAACTCGGCTGGAGGAAATAAACGTTTTAGCCGGTCAGCTTATGGATAAAA
>CAZEYG010000424.1:0-2372 GCA_964516575.1 uncultured Defluviitaleaceae bacterium | reverse complement strand
TTTACGGAGGATTTAAAAATGGCTGAAGAAATACGCAAAAAACTTGCAACGGATTCTCTTTGCCGTTTTGTTGAGGAAATGTGTGCACTTGGTTGCACAAACAAAGAAATAATAGATGAACTTGTATCATATATGGAAGGAGCTGAGCCTAATGAATCCGATTCTTAAAATCATCGGGCTTGAAAAACAATTTTTAGGGTGTAAGGCTCTATGTGGCGTGGATATGACTATACCGCCGGGGCAAATTATTGGGCTGTTGGGGCCAAATTCATCAGGAAAAACCACGCTTCTAAAAACTGTGGCAGGGTTACTCCAGCCGTCTGCCGGCCAGGTGTGTTATTACGAAAACGCTACGCCGGGGCCGGAAGCTCAAAAAACAATAAGCTTTTGCCCCGATACAATAACCTTCCCAAGGTGGATGCGTGTGCGAGATGTTTTTGCCTTTTACCGTGAAATGTACCCTGATTTTTCACAGGTTCGAGTTGATGAGCTTATACGTATTTTGGAGCTTCAAAGTATATATGATAAGCATATTCACCGTCTATCTAAAGGCATGAAAGAACGTGTTGCTCTTGGGCTGACGTTTTCCCGTGAAACAAAGCTGTATTTGCTTGACGAACCACTGGATGGAATAGACCCTGTAGGGAAGATGCGTGTCATTGATGCAATAATATCCATGCAACCACAAGGCTCGTCCACGCTTATCTCTACGCATCTTGTGAAGGATATTGAGCGCATATTTGACAGTGTATATTTTCTGTCGAAGGGAAGGATTGTGTTCTCCGGTGCATGTGAAGTCATGCGAGAGGAGCACGGACAAACTGTAGAACAAGCGTATTTGGAGGTGTTTATTCGTGAAGGCTCAATTTAAGCACGCATTTTTATCAGGGCTTTATGCTCGGGGTGGCGTATTTGCCGTTATATTTGTGATAAATTTTATATTCATTACACTTGGCTCGCTAGGTTTGCTTCCCTTTGCAGCCCAAGTCACCGCTGTATCTCTTGGAGGTGTAGCAATAGCTGTTATGATGGCAGCTAACATTATTGGTGATGTCATCATTATAAGACAAATGTTCGTGGCACCGGGCGCATATTTGTATGCGTTAACTCCTAGGCCACGCCGTAATATTCTGCTTGTAAGCGTTCTAACCATGGCGGTAATGGATATTGTGACAATGGCTGTCGTCATAACCAGCGAAGTATGGCTTTCTTTAATGTTAGCGGGTGACGGCATTATTAGTGTTGTTTGGTCTGCAATCATAATGAACCCATCAGAAATACCGTTTATAGTATCATCAATAGCGATTTTGATAGCGGGTTATTTATTAATTATGATGATTATATTATTATGCGTGGCCATGAAAAAATCAATATTTTATCAAAAACCTGCCGGCAGGCTGATGAACGTTATACTGACTTTGGGTATTTGTTATGCCGTCAGCTTAACTCCGTTCCTCTTGGTTCCCATTGGCGCAGTTAGCCGGTTCGGTCTATTCTTTACAATTACCATTGACAGCAGAGGTGCTGCATTATATGCTCTTCTGACGCTGATTGAATCCGCAGTGCTGTTTGTCCTGACAGCAAGGCTTATGGAAAGGAAGCTAAATATATGAGACAATTTATAACTTTTATACTCTGCCTGACACTTGCCATTGTATGCCTAACCGGCTGTGTAGCAGTTAATTTCAATGGTGGAGTGATCGGCAAAGGTGATCTGAAAAGCTATTCAGTTAAGGTTTCTGGGATTAACGAAATAAAGGCTGAGCTTCCTTGTGATATAAATTATCATTCTTCCCCCTCCGACAATGTTACGCTTGAGATACAGGAAAACCTCAGAGATTATGTTATTATAGAGGAATCTAACGGAGTTTTAACTGTTCGTGCAACGAAAAACATTACTAACGGTAAAACACCTGTATTAACAGTATCAACACCAAATCTTAGCCGTTTAACACTTGCAGGCGCAGGGATTTTCACCACCTATGATACCATTAAGGCCGATTCGTTTGCAATCAACATCGACGGTGCGGGTAAAGGCAAAATCGATCTGGATGTAAACAACTTAAACATCTCAATAACCGGCGCAGGTGACTTTAAGTTCTCCGGCAAGGCGGATGTTGCTGATTTAGAAATGTCTGGCGCAGGTAAGTTAGATGCATTACCTCTTCAAACACGTAAAGCATCAATCAACCTTTCTGGAGTTGGCACTGTAAGGCTTAGCTGCTCCGATAGCTTACGCATTAACGCAGACGGAATGGGTACGGTAGAATACAAAGGCTCTCCTAGTATTGATCTTAGCAAAGACGGGTTAGTCACCATACAAAAAGTGGAATAATTGAATTAATTCTTTAAAATTAATTCTTTATTAGGGG
>CAZEYG010000423.1:0-2377 GCA_964516575.1 uncultured Defluviitaleaceae bacterium | reverse complement strand
AAACTAATTCACCAGAGCGAGGAAAGGGAGGGAGACACGCTCTGGATATGTAATTTAGTCCGGCAGCACCTTAAACCCGGTTACGATACTATACAGTAGCTTTGCCTCTAATCTGAGCCGCATATCTTCGTCAACACAAAGGTGCTCATTGCCATATTCGTCTTTCATAGGCCGCATGGCGAGGAAACGAATATAGCCCTGGTAGTGGGCGAGAACAGCAGCAAGCGCTTTCTCATCTCCCTCGGTGGCTGCCAATATAACCGGTAGCGGAATAGGGTCTCTTATAGTTCGGGCCATTTCATTCCCTCCTTTTCCAAATACTCACGCAGCTCTTTCAGGATACCGCCGCGCCGTTTGCTGATGGTAGAGCGGGCCGCATTCAGCCTTTGGCTGATTTCATGGTCTGTCATGCCAAGGAAGTAAGACAGGAGTATCACATCCCGCTTGCCCTCCGGCAACTGCGATATGGCATCGGCCAGCAGATCACCAAGTACAATGACTTTTTTGCCAAGCACTTCAAAGATGTATTCATCCTGAAAATACTTGTCATAGGCGGCAACCTGCTCCAGTTCGTCCGGCGATAGTTCGTCCAAAGGTTTTTCTCGTTCACGCTGCCTTGCGTATTCATTCAGAATACGGTTGACCTCATTCTTCAAAACCCTGGTACAAAATCCGCCAAATTGATTTTGAACCCGTAGCTCTATGGAGTCTTTCATTTTCTCACCCCCTTTCGCATCCGCAAAAGCGGGGGTCTTTTCTCCCTTTCGCAGGGGTAATCATGGAAACCACGATTTGGCTACCAAAAAAGAGAAAATATTTTGAAAGGCTCCAGCAAGGGCTGAAAACCATCAAAAGCACAAAAAAGCCCGACTGAAAAAACTCAGTCGGGCAAAATGATTTATTGGATATCACATGATGATGTGTGTATTCATCCTGATGGCCGGAATATCCCGTTGGTGGTTTTAGACTTTTTTTAACAAACTACCGATTGCGAAAAAAGGTGAATACAAAATAAACATAGCGATACCCCCTAAGATACCGCCGTGGTCTTGTCTTGCAAAGTGCAGAAACGGCGGCTCTGATTTTTTTCAAAGCCGCCACTGCATAGGCGTGTTAATATATCTACTGTACGACGGCTTTTTTTCTTTTGCCGTCGTGCGGCAGATAATGTGTTTATTTATGCAATTATTCCGTCCATCACTGTAATCACTCTGCTGCTGCATTTTGCAGCTTCCGGCGAATGAGTAACCATAACAATGGTTTGTCCGTTTTTCTCGTTAATCTCTTGCAGTAAGCTCATAATCTCTGCCCCTGTTTGGCTGTCAAGATTTCCAGTCGGTTCATCGGCAAACAGTATTTCGGGATTTGTAATCAAGGCACGGGCAATTGCAACTCGCTGTTGCTGTCCTCCCGAAAGCTCACGGGGCGTGTGTTTTCGCCTATCCGATAAACCCACAACATTAAGAATATGGTTTAGCTGCTTTTTATGCTCTTTCATTTTTTTGCCGTCTAAGAGCAAGGGGAGCATGATGTTTTCCTCCACATTCAAATTAGGAATGAGGTTGTAAAACTGAAATACAAAGCCTATTTTCTGCCGTCTGATTTTGCTCATTTTCTCATCGCCCCACTCGGATATATTTGTTCCCTTAATGTGAACAGAACCGCCTGTTGGAGTGTCAAGTCCACCGAGAATATAAAGAAGTGTGCTTTTTCCAGAGCCGGACTGCCCCATAATAGATACAAATTCCCCTTGCAGGACTTTCAGCGATACACCTTTCAAAACCTTTGTCGTGGTATCGCCTATTCTAAAATCCTTTACAATGCCTTTTCCCTCAATCGCAATTTTGTCAACAAATGATTGCATATTGTATGTCCTCCAGTCTTTTATTCAAATTTAATTTCTTCCACGAGCTTCATTCTGCGGCTTTTAAGGATAGGTACAATAGAACCAAGCAGGGTAACATTAATTCCCAAAGCACCCGCTAATAAGAATGTTCCAATGTCCAGTTCTGGTGTCATTGCAATTTTTGGACCTGCCACAAGGAAAATCGTCTGTATTTCCATGTAGGAAACAAAAATCGCAATGATTGCACCAATGAAGCCGGAAGAAAAGCCCTCTATCAATGTCATTTTTACATTTTGGCGGTTGCTTAACCCCACGGATTTATACATTGCAATCGTGCGCCGCCTTTGAATATAGTTAATCAGTAGATTATTGATAACACCTACGGTGGCAAGCAGTAAAATAAAACAGGTCATGCTTTGCATGGGCTTTAGAAACGCTCCAACAGTGGATAAAGCGTCGGCATTAAACTCTGCTACGGTTCTGCTCCAATTTGAGGTTTCGCCAAACAAATCTCGAATTTGAACCATAATT
>CAZEYG010000422.1:0-2384 GCA_964516575.1 uncultured Defluviitaleaceae bacterium | reverse complement strand
GGATGGATGTTTACGCGCCTGTGCTCACCCGGCTCAACGGCCCGGGCGGGCACAGGCGCGTAAACATCCATCCCGCGATCGTGCGTCCTTAGGAGCAGGCAGCGACGAAAAGTTTGCCATTGTTTTTGCGGCTATGGGTATTAAACACGACGTCGCCGACTTCTTTAAAAAAACCTTTGAGGAAAGCGGCGCTATCGAAAGGGTTGTTATGTTTTTAAACCTAGCAAACGACCCGGTTGTTGAGCGCATTATAACGCCTAGAGTTGCTCTGACTACGGCGGAATACCTTGCTTTTGAGTGCAACATGAACATTCTCGTTATTCTTACCGACATGACCTCATACGCCGAAGCCCTCCGTGAAATATCCTCCTCCAGAGGAGAAATTCCAAGCCGGAAAGGTTATCCCGGTTATTTGTATTCTGAGCTGGCGTCGTTATTTGAGCGGGCAGGGATTGTTGAAGGTTCAACTGGTTCTGTTACCCAAATCCCTATACTAACAATGCCAAACGACGACATAACCCACCCTATCCCCGACTTAACCGGTTATATAACCGAAGGTCAAATCGTTCTTGACAGACGTATTAACCAAAAGGGCGTTTATCCGCCTATAAACATCTTGCCGTCTTTGTCACGAATTATGAAGGACGGTATAGGTAAAGGTTATACAAGAGTTGACCACCCTGATTTAGCCAACCAAATTTTTTCTTCATATGCCCATGTAAATGACGTTCGGGCGCTGGCATCGGTTATTGGGGAAGATGAGCTTTCGGAGCTGGATAAATGTTATATGAATTTTGGCGTTGTGTTTGAGGAGAAATATGTCAACCAAAGCCCCTTTGAAAACAGGGATATTATTACCACATTAGATTTCGGCTGGGATATATTAGGGCTTTTGCCAAGGTCAGAGCTTGACAGAATAAATACAGAAACCCTTGAAAAGTTTTATTCTCCAAAAACAAGGAGTGACTTTTAATGGAGCCTAACACCTTTCCAACAAAGGGTAATCTGATTTTGGCGAAAAACACATTAAAACTCTCTAACCAAGGTTATGAGCTTCTGGACAAAAAGCGCAACGTACTTATTAAGGAAATTATGGAGCTTAACGAGCAGGCCAAGGAGATTCAAGAGAACATCGACAAAATATTTACAGAGGCCTATAAAGCTCTTGAAGCGGCTAATATCGAAACGGGCATTGTTAACATAGAGCGTTTAAGCTACGGCGTTCCTTATGAAAACACTGTCCAAATACGCACCCGAAGTATTATGGGAGTAGAAATTCCCCTTGTTTCCTACGCTAACACAACAGAAAGCACACCAACCTACGGCTTTGGCGGCACAACCGAAGCGCTGGATATAGCTTTCCAAAGATTTAACCGGGTAAAGGACTTGATTATTAGGCTGTCGGCTATTGAAAGCACGGCATACCGCCTAGCAGTCAGCATAAAAAAGACCCAAAAGCGAGCTAATGCGCTTAAAAACGTTACTATACCCAAATATGAAAGTCTTGTTAAAACCATTCAAGAAACCCTTGATGAACGGGAACGGGACGAATTTACGAGACTTAAGGTTGTTAAAAAACGCAAATAGGTTTATAAAATCAAAGGAATGGCCTTTGCCATTCCTTTAGCTTTACACTACTTCATCCATTTCTTTTTAACACGAATGTCATCCCCAAAAAACTTAAGCATTTTATAATTGCCAAAAAAGCGGGACACAATTCTGTCGGAATACTTTCCCTGCAAATCTTTAATAGAAAAGTTCGTGGAAATTATAGTTGATTTTTTGTCAAGCATCCGGGAATTAATAATCCCAAAAAGTTCCGATGTTGTAAACACTGTGTCAAATTCGGAGCCTAAGTCGTCTATTATAAGCACGTCTGCCTCGAAAAACATGTCAAGCAAGGCTCTTTCGGCAGATTCCTCCCGCTCCTTGTCAAACACGATATTTTCTAGTCTTCTGAACATTTGCGGCGCTGTGACGTATAGAACTGTGTTGCCGGAGTCTAAAAGCTCCTTTGCGACAGCGTTACATAAGAATGTTTTGCCTAACCCCGTATCGCCATAAAACAAAAGGTTTGTGCCCTTTTCCTTATAACTCTTTATAAAATCAAGGCATGTGGCGTAAACTGTCCGGATGTTTATAAGGGGTGATATACCTACGCTTTCGTCCAGAACATCTGAATAATATCGAAAATCAAAGGTATCAAAGGTTTCGCCCATGTTTTTGACGTTTGACAGGTCATAATATCTGTCTATAAGCCGCTGGCGCAAGCAGTGGCATTTTTCATTTTCAATATAACCGGTATCCTTACAGCTTTTGCATTTAAAAATATCGAATAAATAATCCTCGTGAAAGCCGTGCTCCCTAAGCAACCTTGCCTTTTC
>CAZEYG010000421.1:0-2390 GCA_964516575.1 uncultured Defluviitaleaceae bacterium | reverse complement strand
TCCGAGCATTGAGCTTTACAGAGGAACTCCCGACAGCCTTGACGTTATGGACGAATCAGGCCGGCAAAAAGATATTTCCGGTTATAAGCTGTATGTTTTTGACGGCGTTTTACCCGAAAAAATGCCAACTGACGGGCACATACTTATATTTAATCCACCCGCCGGAAACAGCTTTATCGAAACGGGCGGTGAACTTGAAATTAATTCAATGACGGAAAAGGACAGCAGGCTGCTTAAATACCTATCAGGTATTAATTTTTCTGTCTTGAAATCTAAGGCGCTTACAACGCCGGAATGGTGTGATGAGGTTTTAACTTCTTCGGAGACGCCGTTAATTGTGGCCGGAGAGCTTTTTAGCCAAAAGATTATGATTGCAGGTTTTGACTTGCATAATACCGATTTGCCCCTTAAAAAAGAGTATCCTATTTTTATGTATAATTTGATACAATGGTTTATTCCTGAGAAAACCATTCCCGGTGGCATATTAGCCGGTGATGTTGTTAACCTGAGCCTGTTCCCTGACACTATAAAGGCAACTATTGCTAAGCCGGACAACAAGCTGACTGTTTTAACAGAGCCCTTTAGCTCTACGGTTTTTACTGATACTGATGCTATCGGTATTTATATTCTCGAGCAGGTTTCTAACGATACCACTCTGTATTCAAGTTTTTCGGTTAATCATGTTTTAACCGAGTCTGATTTATTACGCGAAAATAATCAGGTTTCTAATGACTCAAACGGCTTAGCTGTTCAGTCTAATGTAACAAATAAAAATCTACAAGGTTATGCTATTATGCTTATAATTGCAGTGCTCCTGACGGAATGGTGGGTGTTCAGCCGTGCAAATTAGTTTTATAAACCCTTTGTTTTTGTTACTTATACCTCTTTGCCTTGGATGGGTAATATTTCTTTCTGTTAAACGTCTGCATTCATCACATTTTAACAAGGTTTGTTATACGGTAACAAGATGTATTATATTTATACTAATTATACTGTCTTTAGCTGGAACAGTTATAAAACAATATACCGACATTACAACAACCATTTTAGCAATGGATATTTCAGCCAGCGCTGAAAACGGGAAAAACGATATACTTTCTTTCATGAAAGAAGCTGCCCCTGACAAATCAAAGGATTTGCTTGGTGTTGTATGCTTCGGTGAAACTGCGGTTGTAGAGTCCTTACCTGCCCCGCAAAATAATATTTCATCCTTTGATTCATACGTATCAAAGAGTTTTACTAACATAGACGCCGGTCTTAAGTTAGCTCAATCTATGATGGATGAAAAAACAAAGAAGCGAATAATTCTCGCCTCCGACGGGCAGGAAAATATAGACGACGCCTTATCCCAAGCTAAAATCCTTAAAGAACAAGGCGTAATTGTTAACGTTTTGCCTATCAGGAGCAATATAACAGACGAAGCACAATTATCTGAAATTAAGATTCCAAAATACATTAAAAAAGACACAAGTTACGATATAGAAATAGTAGCCCACTCTCTTGTGGAAACAAATGCAAGGTTATACATCTATAAAAACAACGCTTTAACAAAAACTATCGACATGGCGCTTAGAAAGGGCGAAAACAAGTATGTGTTTTCCGATACGTCTGAAATTACCGGCGGAATTATTTACAAAGCCGAAATTGTGCCAGAGATTGATACCTTTACCCAAAACAATTCCGTTTTCGGATATAGCTACGTGGAAGGTGCTCCTAATATTCTTATTATAGATAACGACGGCAGCAGCGGCGAAATCCAAAGAATTTTATCCACCAGCAAGGTAAACGCAACTGTTATCAATCCGGCTGCTGCGCCCATTGAACCTGATGCGCTTAACATATACGATTGCGTTATTATGGCTAACGTGTCCTTAGAGCAGCTCCCGTCAGAATTCCCCGAGGCTCTTGCGGCTTATGTTGAAACGTTAGGCGGCGGCGTTGTTGTAACAGGCGGTGATAATTCCTATGCCTTAGGCGAATATAATGAAACCCCTTTGGAAGAGCTTCTTCCTGTGGACATGGAACTGACAGATAAAAACAAGCAGCCAAACCTAGGTATGGTAATAGTATTAGACCGCTCCGGAAGCATGTCCATGGGTAACTATGGCGTATCAAAGCTGGAGATGGCAAAAGAGGCTGTTATCCGATCAGTCGACATGCTTAACGACAGCGATTATTTGGGTGTTCTTGCTTTTGATGACGGCTTTATCTGGGCAAATCAGTATCAAATAATAGAAGGTAATCATGAAGGTATTAAAAATAACGTTGCTAAAATAACACTTGGCGGCGGAACAAGTATTCTTCCCGGCCTTTCGGCAGCTTATAATACTTTGGCTCAATCTGACACAAAGCTGAAGCACATTATTTTACTGACTGACGGTCAAGCGGAG
>CAZEYG010000420.1:0-2391 GCA_964516575.1 uncultured Defluviitaleaceae bacterium | reverse complement strand
GGGTGAGGGTACATGCCGAGATACCGAAGGACGAAGAGACAATAACAAAAAATAACACAAATTGCATTATTTTTTTATTTACAAAAAATTACAAATACCTACATAATTTCAATATAAAGGGTGCCTTCTTTTAAATATGCGTAGGATGGTCTTACCGGGTTTTTGCTTTTTTTGGTTTCCTTTGGCACAATCGTAATAACGTCGGCTATTCTAAGCTGGATAGGAGTTAACTTCATGGCAAACACAAATTTATCCTGACTTCCGTCACAACCTGCGTATATTAGACCGTTGGCGGCGCCTAAAACTATTATGTTACCTTCGGCTACAATTTCGGCTCCGGGATTAACATCACCAACTACAACAACAGAACCTTTATACCTAATAGATTGGCCGGAGCGTAAACTACCGCTATGATAGTATGCATAACATTCAAGGCCGGGCTGCTTTCTTCTTGATTTAGGCAGCTTAACAGTTTCCGTGTTCATTTTTTCAGCGGAAATTGACTTTTTAGCGTTTGTGGCGCTCTCTGAAATATAACTTATGCTTAAGTCAGAATTTGTTGAAAGTATATTTAAAAGCTCTATTTCTTCTGCCTCGGAAAGCTCTCTTCCTTGAAAGGAAATAGATGTTTTAGCATCCTTAAAAAACTTTTTTGCATCCTTAACTTTTTTATCAAAGGTAATTTTAAGCTGCTCAAAATCAATCTTTTCATCAAGAATTATAGTAATCCCATCTTTTCTGCCTTTAAAAACTACTATATTATCGTTTAGCACAGTTATCCACGCTCTCCTTTTTGTAACCGGTATATTACTCCTCGTTATCTTACAAGTGAATTATACTTAACAGGTGTTTCCGGCTCCATATTAAGCCCCATATATTCGGCTATAACATCTCTGGCGATTTGAGAAGCTACTGCCGGTAATGAAACAGTATCCCCGAAAGGTATAAGAACATAAACCGCAATTTGGGGCTCTTCGTAAGGGGCAAAGCCGCCGAAAGAAGAGTGGTCGTTTCTTTTATCATTTTCCTGAGCAGTACCTGTTTTCCCGGCTACTCTAATTGGAAAATCTCTGAATATATAAGCTGCCGTTCCGTTGCTGCCTTCTGTAACCCTAATCATGCCGTCATACACTGAATCCCATGTTTCAGGGGATATATCAAGCTTCGATTCAACCTTTGGCTCAACCTTTTCTAACAAAGCTCCTTTTTGAGTTTCGATTTTATCTACGAGATGAAATCTATATCTTAAACCTTTTGTTGCAATTGTTGAAATATATTTAGCCATGTTTGCGGCAGTGTAGTTATTATTCGCCTGGCCTATGGCTGTTTTAACGGTATCACCGTCATACCATTTAAGCCGGCTTGGGGGAGCGTCCGGGTTTTGCCTTTTTTCTACAGCTTCTTTGTATTCTGGCGATGAAATAGTAAGCCTGTCAGGCGGATTTCCCTGATTGCGCTCTGATATTTCGACGCCGGTAGGATCGTTGAAGCCAAAGGCAATCATGTATTTATTAAGGGCAGCAATACTTTCTTTTTCTGTTCCTTCTTTTACATTACCGATGTTATATATTGCATCACAAAAGAAATAGTTACATGACACTTCAAGAGCTTTTACAACATTAATTGGCCCGTGGGAAACGCTAGACCAACAGTTAGTATACGGTACACCGGCTTTTGTAAACGATACATAGTCATAAATAATTGTTTTGTCGTTAATAATATCTGTTTCCAAAGCGGTAATAGCACTTATCATTTTAAACGTAGAGCCGGGTGCTCTAGGCTCTAAAAAAGGCCGGTTTACGAAAGGTGTTGTCAGGTCGTTGTTTAGCTTATAAAAATACTCGCTGTTAAACGTGTTAACAAACTGATTGTTGTCAAAGGTAGGGTACCCAACAGCAGCCAAAATCTCCCCTGTGTTTATGTTGGAAACAATAATCGAGCCAGTGCATGGGTCAAGCCCTGTCATTTGAGGGGTTATTGAACCGTTCTCCAAGCAATCGACTATCACCTGCAAAACACTTAACCTGCCCAGCAAAAGCCGGTCGATATAGTCCTCATCCCCTTGAATCAAACCCTGCTCATACATAACATGCAGCATTTGCATTGAAGTAATTTTACCGTTATCAATACCAGTGTAAATAATATCCTTAAGGCTTTCTAAATCCCCAATAGCTTTTGCAATAACCTCATTACCTTTGTACTCTGATTACGGCGGTAGTTGGCTGATTACAAAATCCTTAACCTTTGCCGAACGGCTATCCAATTCGGCGTTAACAATATCTCTTACTGAGATTGTGTTGAACTTTACAAGTGATTTAAAAAACTGAGCTGGAGTAATAGAATCTTTACCACCTTTATTACTTAACAGTTTTTTGATTAAAACATCTTTTA
>CAZEYG010000419.1:0-2400 GCA_964516575.1 uncultured Defluviitaleaceae bacterium | reverse complement strand
CATACGGTGCTATTGTGTATAACGGATAAAATATTGCTAAACCCTCGTCTGTTAAATAATAGTTTTTTTCGTCATAATATTTTATTATATTTTTATTTAAATCTTCAAAATAATATATGTCGCCGCTTGCCTTTCTTTCGTTAGCCTGTTTTATAATGTCTTTAAGGATAACTGATCTATAGTTATATCCCAAAGCAAATATATCCCACAGCCTTATTTGCCTTACACATCGCATATCCCATGTGTTTCCGGTTCGTATGGTGTTGCCGTGAGCGCCGTTTGTATACTCGTAATTGTCTGAATAAAGGCTTATTAGGCACGCTGATGTGCAGTTATATGTAATAATATGCTCAATATAATTTTCAAATGGGTTAAACCTTCCCCCTGTTTGCTTTTGCAGCCGAACCTCACCTAAAGCATTGTTAAACAAAACGTTTTGAGAATATTCCTGTGCCTTTAACGTCATTCTAACATAATTCCTATTGAAACGCACAAATCTTTGCTCGCCTTGCTCTATGCTTATCTGTGGGTATTTTATGTTTACAATAACCATTAAATCTTCCTTGGAAAATAGCTTTTCATCAACCTGATTTTCCGTAATTAAAAAATTATTAGGCATAAAAAATCAATCCCTTCATTATCTTTATATAAAGCAAAGTACAATTTTAAGGCTGCTTATGCTTAAGTAAATGCTATTATTAAAGTATGAAAAAGGATTGAAATGGGTGTTAGTTCGGCAATAATTCTTTTTACTTCGAGGGAATATAAAAGGCGGCCGGCAAAGCCGACAGCCCTTTCTCATAAACCAAAGGCTTATACCCCTGTAGTTTCTCTGTATTTTTTCTTAAAGTCTTTGAGTATACCATGCAAAATATGCTGATATTCTTTTAATTTGCCTTGTGCCTTTTTTATTCTGGCGTCTTCAAGCCTTGCCCGTTCATCTGACGGCATTAGGCCTAAAGCTGTTAAAGCAGCGTTTCCGGCCCTAGGCAAGTCATAATCCATTCTATACAACTTGGCAAGCCTTGTCCACAAGGCTTCGTCATCTTTATTGAGAAGCAGCGCCTTTTCAATACATTTTATTGCGGCGGGTATATTATTATAAAGAGCATATACTTCCGACTGCTTAACTAAAAAAACCTTGTCTTTGTTTTCTGACCGATCCAGCACGGAAAGAGCCTTGTCGAAAAGCCTGAGCTTTACGTAGACGTCCGCAAGCCTATATAAATAGTAGGAGTCTTTGTTAAGCTCATAGGCCTTTTCAAAATAATCAATTGAATACCTGATGTTACCCGCTTCCAGATTAAGCTCGCCGTAAAGATATTGAATATCGGGGTTATGGGTCTCCAGCTTCTCGGCATTTTTAAGCATCCTTAAAGCCTTTTCGTAGTTATGGTTATATATAGCTCCTTCGGCAAGATTAAGCATGATTATTATGTCGCTATTATCAATGGCATAAGCCTTGCTAAGATAAAACTCAGCTTCGCTAAAGTTTTCTAACTGCATAAGGGCTATGGCAATGTTATTTAAAAGCATTTTGTTTTCTGAAAATGTTAATGCCTTTTTATAATAAGCAACAGCTCTTTCCGGGTCCTTATGCTGCATAAGATAGTCGGCCTTTTTATTGAGTCTCTCCCATTCAAGAGCACTTTCCCATTGTATAACCTTATTTCTTATGCCCGCTATCTGAACCTCATCAAAATAATCAATTATAAGCAAAAAACCTATAAGCCTTGCACTAAGACTTTTAATAGCCGCTATTTGCTTTATTTTAGCCGCAAGAAAAGATAAGTCCAAAACATTTTTAACCCAGCCGATAAACTCGTCTGATACAAAATCGTCCATAGACTGTTCCCAGTAGTTGTATACATGATATAACGCTTCCTCAAAAGAATAAACATTTATACCCGTAAGCGAAAATCTGTACGGCGTATCAATATCCCTTTGGGAAACACATTTCAGTAAATTTGCAGCCAATGTTAACAACTCCCGGTTTAAGCGTACAGCACTATAATCTTACAAGCTCTGCAATACTCATTGCTATATTATCAAGTATATCAAAAAATCTGTCGTTTAAGTCGTAATACTTGCCGCTTGGTTTTGTTAGCGGGTCATATGCTTCTAAGCTGTCCTTGTCTTTTCTAGCAACAACATATGTTGTAATATTGCGTTTTGCAAGCATTTCACATATATCAATCACATGTTTTCCGCTTTTTGTCGGCACATGCGGCGGAGCATCCGTTATCAAAATAAATATTGTTTTTGAAGCCGAAACGTCTATTTTAGCGGAGCTTAAAAGGTCAACCCCTGTTTCAAGGGCATCAAGAGACGATTCCGGTATGTCGCCGCCATATGTTCTAGGTATATTTTTAACCTGTTTTTGGAATTTTACTACATCAT
>CAZEYG010000418.1:0-2407 GCA_964516575.1 uncultured Defluviitaleaceae bacterium | reverse complement strand
TATGCAGGGAAAAAAGGTGCTTCTGGTGGATGCTGACCCGCAAGCAGACCTAACCTCCGTCCTGGGCTGGCCAGACAACGAAAACCTGCCCATAACCCTTGCAAATGTTATGGAGAACATTATCCATGCAAAGAATTTGAGCATTTCTGCGGCATACTGCACCACGCCGAGGGAGTTGACCTTATGCCGTCCGGCATAGAACTTTCGGGCATGGAAATGAGCTTTATCAACGCCATGAGCCGTGAGTTTACGCTACATTAATACCTAAAAGCGTATTAAGCACGAATACAACTATATAATCATCGACACAATGCCCAGTTTAGGCATTCAGCACTTTTGCTTTGCAAAAGTCGCCTCTGGCGCCCCCGTATCTTTGCGGTGCGAGATAACGATTAATGCACTGGTGGCGGCTGATAGCGTCATCGTGCCGGTTCAAGCTCAATATCTTCCGGCAAAGGCCATGACCCAGCTTATGAAAACTATTGCCAAAGTAAAAAGGCAACTTAATCCCGACTTAATGGTGGACGGCGTTTTGCTTACACTTGCCTACATGCGAACAAATCTGGCAAGAGCAACGGTGGACACCCTACGGCAGCAGTATGGCAGCGTTCTGAAAATCTACAAAACCCAGATACCCATCGCTGTCAAAGCCGCCGAAATCAGCGTAGCCGGGCAGAGCATTTTCGCTTACGACAAGGGCATTAAAGTAGCACAGGCTTACGCCGATTTCACAAAGGAGGTGTTAGCCAATGCCAAAAGAAATAAAGCTAAATCTGCCCCCTGCCGATGACCTCTTTACCACCCAAGAGGAAAGGGATGATGCAAGGAGGGAAAAGGTGTTTGATATTCCATTATCTGCAATAGATGAGTTTCCCGACCACCCTTTTCAGGTGAAAATGAATGAATCTATGTAGGCAATGACTGACAGTGTGAAAGCCTATGGCATTCAGACCCCTGCTGTGGTACGCCAAAAAGAGGATGGGCGGTATGAACTGATAAGCGGACGCCGGCGCAAGATGGCCTGTGAACTTGCCGGACTTGACATCATGCCTTGTATTGTGCGGCAAATGAGCCGTGATGAAGCCATAATAGCGATGGTGGATTCAAACTTGCAGAGAGAAACCATTTTGCCGAGTGAAAAGGCTAAATCATATAATTGGTTGCAAAGGTTCGGATAAGCCCCAAAAAACCAACCATAGACCTTACGCCACTGTCCGGGCATGGTGATAAGCATTTTGCTTGGATATAGAACGGTTTGCGGCGAAAAGCCTGAATGGAATGATGGTGGAGGTGATATTCGGCTCTGCAAGGATAACCCACAAAATAGTCTACGAGGGCAACGTGTACAAGTTAGATGTCGATTTCCATAGCAGCACAATTGGCACTTTTAAGACAGATGTAACCGGTCAAATCATTTTAAAGAACGTTGTACCCGGATGGTATATCATCACAGAAACATTTCCGCACCGGTTTTCTCTCTGCGGACTAAGCCCATAACAAGGAAATATCTTGCCCCCAGTGATAACGCCCTTAATGGATTAACAGCAGGAGGTGGAGGCAATACTGGCGGCACGTACGGCTCGGATGGGTCGTGGGCAATAGTACTTACCTGACGACTGTTTACAGTAATCTGGGGCCGTTGCTGAGGATGGGTTTATTATCTTGCAGAAAAGCAGGGGCGGCAGAGAAATCGGCCGCTCCTTAAAAAAGACTTTGCTCATTAACTACAACTCAATAATCATATTATCATACGCAAACTTTAAGTTTGAATATTGTTTTTCAAGCTCTATATAATCGTCATATGATTTGCCCCAAATTTCTTCGATATGAGTAATAATGACACTTTTTATTTTCATTTTATCCGTATAACATAATAACTGTTCTATGCTCTGGAACTCTGTACTCAATGGATGGTCTTGTGAAATTGTTTTGCCATTTTTCAGCTTAATGTCAATATAAGTGTCACCTACAATCAATACATCGGCATTTTTGAATTCTTCGCAAAATGGCATCGGGTTACAGTCGCAAGGGGCATATACAAGCTTTTTCCCCATTGATTCAAATACAAATCCTGTTACGGCTCTGTTATTTGATACAGATGTTAGTGTTATATTTATATCATTTATAAGAATCGGATTTTCGACAACACAGCGCTTTATTAGTCCCAGACTTTCATAGTAGTCTAACATTGAGCCTTGATGGGTTCGTAATCCGTTAATATCGCCCATAACGTCTTTTTGTGCATAAACTGTTATAGGGTTATCGGGTTTAATACTATCGTAAAAATCCTGCCAATCAAGACGAAGTTGCTCCATAATTCTCATTCCAAGCGTATGGTCAGGGTCTGCATGACTGTACATAATGTGGTTTATATTCTTAATGTTGCAATTGTTTATAGCAACGGAAA
>CAZEYG010000417.1:0-2421 GCA_964516575.1 uncultured Defluviitaleaceae bacterium | reverse complement strand
GGGGTCACCGGTGCCGTCTAAAAACTCGGGGTGTGATTGGGCAAAGTGAGGCACTTTTTTGTTTTGCTTGTTAAACTTGATTTTGTCAAGCAGTCTGCCCGTAACGGAAACGTGGTTGTTCATAACCGCCCGCTCATCATCGGTAAGAGTGCCCTTTATGACTGACAGGCTTATTTTATCTATTTCTTCAAGCAAAGGTTCGTATTCCCCGATTTCGTTTTTAAAGGACATTTGGCTTATATCCAAAACATGTTGCCTTGCGGCTTCGTCTAAAAAGGGCGCTATATTGTATTTATTTATGGCGGCATAACTGCTTTCGAGCTTATCCAAAAGAGCTTCATATTCGCTTTCGGTTAGCTGGCTTTCCAAATGTTGAAGTTTAAGCTGCTGTTTAAATATTCTGTATTTATAGGTTATGTGGTCCAGCCGGTTTGAAAGGCGGGTTGCCTTATCCATAACCTCAAGGGGCGTAACGATTTTACCTATATCATGAAGCCATGCAGACATTTTAAGCTGTTCACGGCGGGGTTTGTCGAAATATTCGTTAAACTGGCCGTTGTTATGTTTTTCGTTGGCAAAGTCCATGAGAAGGTCAACGTAGTATACTATGTTTCTCGTATGATTGGCGTTATATTTAGAGCGTTCGTCAATAGCCGAAGCCATTACCTGGACAAAGGAATCAAAAAGTTCTTTGATTTCCATTGTATATTTCATGTTTGTAAAGGCAACGGCCGCAATAGACGCAAGGGATGTAAGCACCTTTTCAAAAATCGGGTCAAAGGGTGTTACCAGCCCGGTTTTAGGGTCCTTAGCGTTTAAAAGCTGTAAAACACCGATAATTTCGGCAAGGTTGTTTTTTAGCGGGAAAACCATCATAGACTGGGTACGATAACCTGTAAGGGCATCATATTTTTTCGGGCCAACAAAGTTAAACTCCTCGCTGTTGTATACGTCGGGTATGTTTACTATATTACCCGTAACGGCTACATAACCGGAAACATTCTCTAGATTGTCAGGGTTAAGTATAATAGGCGGAAGGTTAATTTCCTCTCCGTTTACGCCGGCTACTCTGTTCATGGTGTCATTATGCATTATTCTGAAAACAAGCTTGTCGTCGTCAACAAGGTAAAGCGTGCCGGCGTCACAGTTAGCTACCTTACGAATTTGGAATAAAAGCAGGTTAAGCAGCTTGTTAATGTCCTTTTCGGCGCTGAAGGCTATTCCGATGTCCAAAAGCTGCTCAACGTTTAGTATAGAAGGATCATATTCTGTCATAATAAAAACACCGCCCCGTCTTTTGCTACATGCACGTTACTGCATATGTCGTTATTATTTTCCACGTAGTTTCCTATACTATCAATATAACTGTCGTCATATTCATGGCTGTGGTGAGATAAAAACAAGTTTTTTATATTACATCTGTTTGCAAGCTCAATGCCGGAACGCCAGGAAGAATGACCCCAGCCTTCCTTTTCTAAAATGGTTTCGTCCGAATAACAGGAATCGAATATTATAGCCGTTGCGTCCATAACAAAGTTTATAAGAGATTGTTCGTTTTCAAGGTCAAAGTCTATTTCATAATCAAGCAAATACACCAATGTCTTACCTTCAGCCTCAATTCTAAAGACCGATGTTTTATCGGGGTGTTTGGCTCTGAATGTTTTCACAGTAATGTCTGGTGGAATAAGAACTTGGCCTTTTTCGTCTATGGGCTCACAACGTATGCCCACAAAACTTTCAAGATTAACTGGGAAGTAAGGAGGTTTCATAAAGCCAAAGATTTGGCTTTTAAGAGGGGTTATGTCACGGCTTTCCGTATAGATTGTAAAGGTATTGTTTTTGTTATACATAGGCGCAAAAAAAGGAAGGCCGATAAGATGATCCAAATGCAGATGGCTTAAAAGTATCGTTGCGTTAATGGGTTGATCGGATTTTTCAAGCTCTAAGCCTAATTCAACAATACCCGTTCCGCAATCAAGAATAATTTTAGCACCAGCCGTTTCCAGCAAAACGCATGGCGTTCGCCCGCCATATTTTAAATATCTTTCGCCACTTACAGGGCATGAACCTCGTGTTCCAAAGAAGGTTATTTTCATAAGACCTCCTACTATTCTTTAGAGCCTAATACAATAAGGCTTTAATTTATTATATACTTGATGGATTATATAGTCAACAAAACAACTTTATCTTAAAACATATGTGGAAAATATTTTATACATAAATTTAAACCTGACGCAACATTATATTCATAATAACATATTGCGCTTATGACGCTTATTTTTATCAAGATATTATGGCGGCAATTTAAATATATCCTATAAGTCATGGAGGACAAGGTTATGGAAAAGCTAGGAGTAACAGGTAATGAGGATGCTGCAAGAACAGCGTGGCTTATAGCTTCTATTTATAAGGGTTGTAAAA
>CAZEYG010000416.1:0-2425 GCA_964516575.1 uncultured Defluviitaleaceae bacterium | reverse complement strand
GGCGGCTTATGTACATTAATTTAACAGAGTTCAGTAAATTTAAACAATCAGAGTTTTTGAACGACGGGCTTCTTGTAAGTATTCCAAAGGAAGTAGCTGCCCTGCAAAACAGCGGCAATAAAGTTACGCTGTCCTTAAAGACTATAGTTTGCGAGAAACAACCTATAGTCATCAGCGCCTTAATGCAGGGCCGCTCTTTTATCCATACAGGGGACTACGCCCAAATGACCATGTCCATAGAGTTTGTTTCAGAGGAAATCGTCCGAATACAGCTTGCAAACGGAAACGAGATTAAAACAAAAATTCAGCCAATGCTTGTTGAAGAGCCGAAACCAAAAGCTTGTTACAAGCTGGAGGAAACCGAAAACGAAATATTATTAGTAACCGGCGTTATAAGCGTTGTAATAACAAAGAACCCATACCAAATGAAAATATTGGATAAAGCGGGAAACCTTCTTTACAGCCAATACAATGACGACGCCCATAACGTAAGCAACGACCGCCGCCGGGGTTTTAAGGAAGGCGAGGACGACGACGTTAAGGGCATCAAAGCAAAGGATACTTACCCTGGCTTTGAGGTACTACCCTTCGGTTACGTTATCGACAAGTCAACCGGCAAAAGCTGTTTTGCCGAAAGCGCCTCAATATCCTTTAACGAAAGCTTTTATGGCTTTGGTGAGAGCTTCTCTCAAATTGACAAAAACGGCCAAGAAATGTATAATTGGGTAATTAATCCCGTAGGCGTTTCCAACAGCAAGGCGTATAAATGCGTCCCCTTCTTTTTAAGCAGCAAAGGTTACGGCGTATACTACAACACACCCCGAAAAATCCGCTTTAACATGGGCGATTACTATTTCAAAGCCTATAACGTTCAAGTAGAGGATGAATTACTAGACTACTTTATAATAGCAGGGGACTCCCCGGCAGAAATCATAGGCCGATATACGTCCTTAACGGGTAAAAGCGCCTTACCGCCTAAATGGTCCTTTGGTGTTTGGATGAGCCGCAACTGTTATATGACCCAAAAGGAAATTGAAGATGTTGCCCATAAGCTAAGAGAAAATGAGTTGCCCTGTGACGTGTTGCATATTGATTGGGCTTATTCAAAAGGCTCCTATAACTACGATTTTGATACAGACAGATACCCCGATATTAAGGTTATGGCCGAAAAGCTGGCTAAAGACGGCTTTAACCTGTCTATTTGGCATTTGCCGTATATAAGAGAGGACAGCTCCGTCTACAAGGAAGCGGCAGAGAAGGGTTATTTAGCCAAACACCCTGACGGTACTGTTGCCGACAACGTAGCAAAAGAAGGTCTCATAGATTTTTCAAACCCGGAAGCGGCGGAATGGTACAGAAACATTCTACGTAATCTGCTAAATAAAGGAATAAAGGTCATTAAAACCGACTTTGGCGAAAACGCTCAGGACTGCTACGTTTACCAAAATAACGATGGCAGAGACATGCACAACCTATACCCTTACTACTACAACAAAATAGCATACGAAACATGTTTGGAGGTTCACAAGGACGACAGCCTTGTTTGGGGACGCTCCGCTTATGCCGGCTGCCAGCGTTATCCGGTATATTGGGGTGGTGACTCTGACTCGGACTATATGGGTATGTATCATTCCCTAAGAGGTGGTCTGTCCCTAGGCCTTTCCGGCTTCCCTTTCTGGAGCCATGACGTAGGCGGCTACTTTGGTACACCCGAACCAGACGTTTATATTCGCTGGCTTCAATTCGGAATGCTTTCGCCCCTTGTCCGTTTCCACGGCACATCTGAGCGTGAGCCTTGGGCATATGGCGAGGAAGCTGTTTTGCAATACAAAAAGTATGCGGCAATAAGATACTCCCTTTTGGAATATATTTACAGCGAGGCGATTAAATGCACAAAATCCGGCCTGCCGATGCTTAGGGCTCTTGTACTTGAATTTCCCGATGATTACAATGTACGTAAAATAGACGGCCAGTTTATGCTGGGTGAAAACATACTTGTGGCCCCTGTCTTTGATAATAGCGGCAAAACTATGGTTTATCTGCCGATCGGAACAAGCTGGCTCCATATCCACGACCATAAATGGTACGGCGGGGGAACGTGGGTTGAAATCAACACGCCCATTTCCATAATGCCTATATTCCTTAGAGGCAAAACTATAACACCGATATTTACGCCGACGCAATATGTTAACGAAGAAAAAGAACGTGAATTGCTGTTTGAGATTTGTCCAGTAGGTGACATTGCAACTTATGAGCTTAAAACAGATAAATATGATATAAGCATAAGTTATAAATTTAAACCTGACCTAGGCGCTGGAAACATAACCATTTCAGGTTTACCTGCCGGGTTAAAGGTAGGTTATCATATTAACTGTTCTGAAGTTAAGGAAGTATATATTAACGGCGTTAAAACAGCCTTTGAATA
>CAZEYG010000415.1:0-2426 GCA_964516575.1 uncultured Defluviitaleaceae bacterium | reverse complement strand
TGACTTCGGTTTATAAAAAAGACAAAAAAATTTAAAAAAAACCTTGCATGTAGCGAAATAGTATGCTAAAATGTTTTTCATTGTGACATTAAAAGGCAGTTTGGCTGTTTAAACACCTTTAATTCCGGGGTTTATTGCCAAAGCCACAGCGTTGATGCGGAAGGTTGCCGGTTTAGCCGGGTTATTTCCGAGTAGCGATGTCCAGTTCATGAAACCGGGCGACAAAGGTCACTGTAACATAGTTTCGGGTAATGCTTAGGCAAGAGCATCTTGTTTCTTTCTGCTTTAAAGAAGGATACACCCGGGTAAGTGTACAGTCACCACTTGTCGTACTATCAACTTTAAGTGCGAAAAGGAGGGCGACTTTTTTTATGGCAAATCAAAAAATAAGAATTAATCTTAAGGCTTATGACCACAAGCTTATAGACCAGTCGGTAGCTCAAATAATCGAAACAGCAAAAAAGACAGGCGCTAAAGTATCGGGTCCTATCCCAATGCCTACAAAAAAGGAAATCATTACAATTCTTCGGGCGGTTCACAAATATAAGGACGCCAGAGAGCAGTTTGAAATGAGGACTCATAAAAGATTAATCGACATTTTAATGCCTACCGCTAAAACAGCCGATGCTCTTACACGGTTAGACTTGCCGGACGGTGTAGACATTACGCTTAAAATTATGTAATGGCGTAAGGCTCAAAATTTTATCCAAACAGGTTTATATATATTAAGTCCGATATTACTTATCGAATGTATAAACCTAGAATGATTGCCAAATCTTATGGCAATCCGCTGTAGAGTTTAGGAGGTGCAGTAAATGAAAAAGGCTATTGTAGCTAAAAAAATCGGCATGACGCAGGTTTTTGCCGAAAACGGAACATTAATTCCCGTTACGGTTTTAGAAGCGGGTCCATGTGTTGTGGTTCAGCTTAAAACTGTTGATAATGACGGGTATGACGCCGTTCAGGTTGGCTTTGGCGATATTAAGTTAAAGCACGTCAACAAAGCCCAAAAGGCACATTTCGATAAGGCAGGGGTTACCCCTAAAAAGCTTCTTAAGGAATTAAGGCTTGAATCTATCGACGGCATTGAAATCGGCGCGGAAATCAAGGCCGATGTGTTCGCCCAAGGCGACAAGGTTGATATAAGCGGCGTATCAAAAGGTAAAGGTTATCAGGGCGCTATTAAAAGACACGGCCAAAGCAGAGGCCCAATGTCCCACGGCTCTAAATACCATAGAGGCCTAGGTTCATTAAGCTCAGGTACAACACCCGGTAAGGTTAAGAAAAACAAAGCACTGCCCGGTCACATGGGCAACGAGAACGTTACAGTGCAAAATTTGGAGGTTGTACGCTCTGATGCTGAGAAAAACCTTCTTTTAATAAAAGGCGCTGTTCCAGGACCAAAAGGCACTGTTGTTTTTGTAAGAGATTCGGTTAAAAACGTAAAGGCATAGCCTAAGCTTTTACGAAAGGAGGATTACACATGGCAAATGTTGCTGTATACAATATGAGCGGCAGTCAGGTTTCAGACATTGAGCTTAACGACGATATTTTCGCTGTTCCTATGAACGAAAGCGTTGTTCATATGGCGGTTTTGCAATATCTGGCAAATCAAAGACAAGGCACACAGTCTGCCAAAACCCGTGCAGAGGTTAGAGGCGGCGGCAGAAAACCCTGGCGTCAGAAGGGTACTGGCCGCGCAAGACAAGGCTCTATCCGTTCGCCTCAATGGACAGGCGGCGGCGTAGTTTTTGCTCCGAAGCCAAGAAGTTATTCATTTAAGCTAAACAGAAAGGTTAAACGCCTTGCTCTTAAATGCGCTTTATCTTCAAAGGTTCAGGAAAACAAGTTTATCGTTATCGACGAGCTTGCCTTAAACGAAATTAAAACAAAAGAAATGGTTAAGGTTTTGGATAGCTTTAAGCTGAAAAAGGCGCTTATAGTCTTAGCAGACACAGATAAAAACGTTATCTTATCAGCAAGAAACATCCCGGACATTAAAACCGCCGGAGTAAACACTATAAATCCATACGACATTTTAAAATTCGATACTTTCGTTGTTACAAAAGCAGCGGTTAACATGATACAGGAGGTGTACGCATAATGGCAGACCTTAAATATTATGACGTTATATTAAAACCTGTTATCACAGAAAAAACAATGAACGAGCTTGCCAATAAAAAATACGTTTTCTACGTTCATCCGAAGGCAACAAAGATTCAAATTCGTGAAGCCGTTGAAAAAATGTTTGATGGCGCAAAGGTTGAAAAGGTAAACACCCTTAACCTTTTAGGCAAGAAAAAAAGACGTGGCATGGCAATTGGTAAAACAGCCGCCCGTAAAAAAGCCATTGTTCAGCTTAAAGAAGACAGCAAGGAAATCGAAATTTTCCAAGGCATGTAAATCAGAAAACAGTCTGAAGCGCA
>CAZEYG010000414.1:0-2430 GCA_964516575.1 uncultured Defluviitaleaceae bacterium | reverse complement strand
AATCCCAGATTTTGAAACGGAATATTCGTAATACTGGCCAACCTGCTCGTCTGTAAACAGTACTCTTAAGCTATCTTGTGCGCTTCTGCTTGGGATAATTATAATACTGTTAAATTGCTTAACCCTAGTCGCCAAGCCGCTGCTTTTAATACCTAGACTCCTAACGAAAGCGTCGGTTGGCATGTCTATCATGTATTCATAAATATAAGAACGGTGCTTGAGCATTTCCTCCCAGTCAATTTCCTTAGAGGCAACAAACTCGCCCTTTGAGAGCACGGCAATAACAGCCTCGTCACCGGCCGCCTTTTGAGCAGACGTCTGTAAGTCGTTATAAAGCAAGGCATATGTTTTGTTGCCGAGGTTTGTAACGATTCGGTAAGGGGTTGCTATGCCGGTTTTTGTATCCGACGTTTCGGGCGGTGTGTTATCGGAAAAGGCAACCGAAAAAATATAAAAAAAGTTACGGCTTGAAATTTCAACAAACCATAACTGTCCCGTTAAATAAATAGCAGATATGGTCAATAACACAATGACCAGTGGTTTAACTAATGGTTTAATAGTATTTTTATTTAGCCTATTATTCATTGTTCACCTTTTTAACTATCGTACTTTGGCCGGGCAAAGCTATCCCCTGCTCCAGCTCACGCTTAATATCCACCGCTTTACGGGTTATGAGCGTTGTTTTGCAGAAAAGGCGGTCGTCCTTTTGCGCCGTAATGAGGATGTAATTGTCGGAAAGCTCCAGCGGCAGCTCACAGCTAAACATACCCGAAGCACCTACCGAAACCGTGTTTGAATGAACCAGTAGAAACTCAGCGTTTATATCGTCGTATTTAAAGCTGCTTACAGTTATTTTGGTCTCCCTAGGGGCCGAACCGATAATATTACGCATAGAGTCAAAGGTTACTTCGGTGTTTTTTTCTATATACTGAATAAGGGGCACGGAAGAGCTTTCGTTATAAGCAGGGGCGTCCTTTATTATTCCGCCGGTTATAAAAACGCCTTCAAGCAACTCGGCTTTAGCCGGATTCAAATACAACTCATTAAAAGCTAAAAGCTGCAAAACACCGCCAAAAGCGCTGACAGACATAACAAGGGTTAAAACAAAAGCTATTAAAGCTGTCATTGCTGTTCGTAACTTAACCGATTTAAACATAACGCCACCCCTTTCTCTAAAATCTATTCCTATTATACTATATATATGTTACATAGCTGTTACATTGGCCTTACTTTTAAATTACAGAACTGGGTTATTAACAAGCACGGCGCTGCTGCAAGGACCCAGCGTTAAGGTCAGATAACCGTTATTATAAGTTATTTCTCTTTTAGCCGTAGAAAACGTATCACAACCTGATGAGATAAGCATAGTAACCGAACCGGCCTTGTCTGTACCAAGCCGCCAAATAGGAATACTCAGCGTCTTTTCGGTTTCGTTATTATTAAGCGCCACAACAATTTTTTCCTTTTCATTAAACCGGCCATAAGCAAGCACTCCGTAGTCTAAAAGAAGATACTCTACGGAACCTGTTCTAAAAACGTTATATTTTCTGCGGATTTTGATGATTTCACAATGGAAGTTGTAAAGAACCCTGTCTTCCTTACCCCATGGGAACGTACGTCTGTTATCTGGGTCGGACCAGCCTGGAAGCCCAGCCTCGTCGCCGTAATATATTGTAGGAGAGCCAACCCACGTCATTTGGAACGTAACGGCCTCCATCATAACGTTTTTATTTATGTTTTCTCCGGCGGCCTTTGCGCCCATAGTATGAAGGCGGCCGACTGTTTTGTTTGTGCGGGTTAAAAACCTGGAATGGTCGTGGTTTGAAAGCTCGTTCATAGCAGTGTAAAGAGACTGAACAGTAAACCTAGCCATATAATAACGCATAGCCCCTTCAAAGGCAGCGGCATTACAAAGCATATCCGGGTTAAAGGCTTCACTGTGTTTTTCCATGCCGGTTAAAAACCAAGTTATCGGCTCCATAAAGGCATCATAGTTCATAACAGTATCCCACTCGTCGCCCAAAAGCCAAGCCTTAGGGTCGCCGTAATGCTCAGCAAGTATGATTGCTTCGGGGTTAGCTTCCTTAACCGAGCGCCTGAAATCCTTCCAAAACCTGTGGTTAACTTCCGGCGAATAACCTAAATCCGCCGCTACGTCAAGGCGCCATCCGTCGGCGTTAAAAGGTGGGGAAACCCATTTTTTGCCTACGCCTAAAATATAAGCATAAAGCTCCGGGGAGCCTTCGTAATTTAGCTTAGGATGGTTGCTAAAACCCCACCAGCTGTCGTAGCAGTCGTTTCCGGGCCAGTTTTTGTCGTACCACTTGAAATAGTCGTGATAAGGGCTTTTTTCTTCCTTGTAAGCTCCGGGTGGATACCAGGTTGAGGCATAGAAATTTTCCCGATCCAGCCATTTGTTGAAAGCACCGC
>CAZEYG010000413.1:0-2431 GCA_964516575.1 uncultured Defluviitaleaceae bacterium | reverse complement strand
ACAATAGGGTAATCAACCGTAACAGAAACTGAAGGCATTATGTAACCGCCGATTTTTTGGGTAGTCAGCTTCATTTCCGCAAGACCACCCAAACTTATTTCAGTAAAATACTTACCGGCAAGCCAACCGCCCTTTTCCTCTACGCCCATGTCAATAACGTTGCAGCCGTTGCCTTGAACAATAAACCTGATACCAAGCTCCTTTTGCCTAGGAAGCAAAAGCTCTTTAATCATCCTGACGGCTTCACCGTTAATGCTGTAGCCCAAAAGGCCGTCCATAAAATCACTCCTTTGTTATATCTATGTGTTCTATGAAATAATATTTATAACCTCTGGGTGCTTGCCGCTTAAAACCTGCTCCACAAGCCCGGCGCCTAACTTAAAGGCCTCGTCCCACAAAGGATGAGTATCGTCCATTTTCTTCCATGTTGTGTGGGTAACTAAAAGCTCTTTCCATATGTAGGCGTTTATGTCGTTGAAATGCAAGGTCACAACCTTACGATGACTGGAAAAAACCTCTTGACCCATGCCGCCGCTGACGGCAACCATTATGCCGGGCTTTACCTTTTTCAAGATACTTCCGAAAACAAGGTCTTTTGTGTTATTGTCCTTTGCAACAACCTCAATAAACGGATAATTTCTGTCTACATAAACCTTAAACAAGCCGGTTATGTCGCCGTAATATGTCGGCGTTCCGACAACAATAGCGTCGCAGCTTTCTATAGCTTTATGGATAGGTCCTATATCGTCGTCGGTTATGAGACATTTATGGGTTTTTTCGCAAGCCTGACAACCTCGGCATGGCTTAATGTTATAATCTCCCGGAAAAAGAAGCTCGGTTTCTGCTCCAACCGATTTTGCACCTTCTAATATTCGTTTAATGCTTGTGGCTGTATTTCCGTTCTTTTTAAAGCTACCGCAAACACCTAAAACCTTCATTACTCTATCCTCCTTAATTTAGCGTCTGTAGTTTAGCGTCCGTTTAATATTTTATAACAATCCCTAAGCATACGGTCAATTGCGACATATTTTTCAAAGGCAACAGCGTAAGCTGAGGATATTTTATTTTCAGGCTCTACGGTATCACTCGCCCCAAGCCAGCCGTAACGCAACTCATCAAAATCCTTAAATCTGCCCATAGAGTATCCGGCAAAATACGCTACACCTAAAGCGCCGTCGCTTTTAACATAATATTCTACGGGCATGTTAAACACGTTGGCTATAATCTGACGCCAAAGGGGCGATTGCGCCCCACCACCTGTTATAACAAGGCGTTTTGCTTTTTTACCGGATTCCTTGTAGCTGTCGTATAAGTTATAAGCTACACCTTCCATCAAAGCACGGTATACATGCATGGCCGTATGTGTCGGCGAAAGACCCAAAACAGCGCCGCTTGCCAACGGATTAGGCTCAGGAGTTCGCTTGCCCATAAGATGAGGCACAAAAATTAATCCGTTACTGCCCGGCTCTATTGCTTTTGCGCCATCTTCTAAGTCGCTGAAGGAAAGGCCTTTGTTTAGCTGGAGCGAATTTACAAACCATCTTGCAAGCTCGCCGCCGGTTAAGGCATTTCCGGCAAAGTGCAGCTTTCCGCTGTTGAAAAAAAGTCCTCTTGCAATGTTTTTAAAGTCTTCCTCCGTATACCACATAGTTGCGGCAGTGCCTAAATAAATCATAGCATCGTCCTTATGAACGGCACCTGCCCCAAGCATAGCGGCTAAAGAATCGCCGTTTCCGGCAAACACCGGCACATCAGCCATAAGACCAAACTCTTTTTTTAAATCCTCTGTAACATTACCTACAACCTCACATGGGTAAACACAAGGGGGCAAAACATCCGCCGAAAGGCCAAGGCTTGAAAGAAGCCCGCCGTTCCAGCCTGTTTCGGCGCTAAAAGTGCCTTGACCCATAAGGTATGCAGTATCTGCGTCTTGATTAGGTTTTCCGGTTAGCTTATACGCAATATAAGAATGGGTATTAAGTATGAGCTTGATTTTTTCATATGCTCCTGGTTCATGATTTTTCAGCCAATACCATTTAGGCACAATATCCTGCATATTAAAACGTGTGCCGTAGGTTTCGTTTAAATATGTACATTCCGCAACCGCTCTGTTGTCTCTGTATAGAATGGCAGGGCGTATCAAATGGCCTTCTTTGTCAACCGGCACAAGATTCGGAACCATGCCGCATATCATAATGCCTTTAAGCTCATGTTTTACTTGAGGATTAAAAGACAGACAGGCTTTAACAATCTGCTTTGCTCCTTCCCACCAAAAGCCGGCGTCCTGTTCGGCCCAACCTACGTGAGCGTGGGATATTTTATAGCTTACCTGCTCCGCTTTGATAACGTTACCGGCATCATCAGCTAAAACTCCCTTTATGCTACTGCCGCCTACGTCTATTCCCAAATAAAAGCTCATAAACAACTGCCT
>CAZEYG010000412.1:0-2432 GCA_964516575.1 uncultured Defluviitaleaceae bacterium | reverse complement strand
GCTTCACGTTCTACATCCTTTTTTCGTATCGCCTTACCCATCTTCTCACCGCACTTTCGCAACCGTTTTACTCATTATACCATAAAATCAAAAATATTTTAAGTTTTTTCAAAAAAGAGTTCCGAATACCCCATGCCATTTCTCCACCTTATGAAAGGAGTAATTTATATTTATTCAAAAGAGATTACAAATTTATGAAAGGAGAGGACTATGCAAGTCAGAGAATTAACCGGCAGAGAAAGACAACTGATACGCCGTTTGGTCAAAGGCATGTGCGCCAACTATGACGACGAATATGGTTGTCTGCCGTTGGATGGGAATTGCTACATGATGGGTAAATGGTATACAGGCAGCTACTGCAAGTATTTTGTAAATGCGCTTTTGCCTACTTGCCCACAGTTAATGGCTTCATTAGTTGAAAAGGAAGTTAAAGCCTGCAAGTTGTGTGGTAGTAAGTTCATCAGAAACGGCAGACAAACCTACTGCTCTACAAAATGTGAAAGAGCAGGCAGGCGCAAAGACACAGCAGCGAGGACAAAAAGATACCGCCAAAACAAGAAAGGAAGTGACGAATTAAGGTAGTAAAAGCCGCACAATATCAGCACTTTCAGCCCCTGTTTTCAGCACAGTAATGATTTTGTACCTACAGCCCCAAAACCCATAGCTAAATCGTCACATGATGTCAATGTAAAAACAAGGAGGAATTGAATGCCCAATAACAACAACATAACAGCAATCAGCAATGAACAGTCAACCCACACTATCAAGCGCAAAATCGGCAGTACCATCTACAATGTATCTATCAGCTTCAGCCAAACTGGCAAGGAGGATATGAACGACAAAATTATGCGGCTTATCAAGAATGATACTGAAACGCCAAGGGCGGTGGGACAATGAAAAGTTTACAATTTTATAGTATGGAATTTTGCAAAAGGGCGCTGACAAAGCGCCCTTTTTGTGGTATAATAAGGCTACCGCAAACAGACCGGTTGCCTGAAAGGAGCTTATTATGAGCAAACAGGCAACCAAACTTACCGCCCTTTATTCCAGATTATCAAGAGATGATGAACTCACGGGCGAATCAAATTCAATTACAAATCAGAAAGCACTTTTGAGCGACTTTGCTACAAAGAATGGCTTTTCTAATCTTTGCCACTATGTCGACGATGGATATAGCGGCACAAATTTCAACCGACCAGATTGGAAGCGGCTGATTGCAGATGTGGAAGCTGGGAAAATCGGTACAGTCATCTGCAAGGACATGAGCCGCATCGGGCGTGATTATCTCCAAGTTGGATTTTTCACCGAAGTTCTATTCCGTGAAAAGGATGTCCGTTTTATTGCTGTCAGTAACAATATTGACAGCAATAATCGTGAAAGCGGGGAATTTGCGCCGTTTCTAAACATCATGGCGGAGTGGTACGCAAGGGATAATTCCCGCAAGATTAAGACTGCCGCTGAAATAAACGGCAACGCAGGCAAACCGCTGTCCTATAACGCCATTTATGGTTATGTTAAGTCACCCGAGGATAAGCACGTTTGGCTCGTTGATGAAGAAGCTGCCCATGTTGTTCGCCGTATCTTCTACATGGCGTTAAATGGTATGGGGCCGACACAGATAGCGCGACAGTTGAGCGAGGACAAGATAGAGCGACCGTCCTATTACCTAGCAAAGAAAAAGGGCAACAAACTCACCGGAGAGCCGTATGCGTGGAATGGCGGTACAATTTCCAATATCTTAGCGAAACCCGAATACATTGGCCATACTGTCAACTTCCGTACCTACAAGGAATCCTACAAAAGCAAAGCCTTTAAGTACAATCCAAAGGAAAAGTGGAAGATTTTCGAGAATACCCACGATGCGATAATTGATGAGGAAACCTTTGACACTGTGCAAAAGCTCCGTGGAACGCCACGCCGAGTGGACAAAATCGGCGAAGCGAACCCGTTGACAGGATTAGTTTTCTGTGCCGACTGTGGGGCAAAGATGTACAACAGCCGCCAATCTAAAGATTACTACATGGAACGGCGCAGGGATAAGATATATAAGCATAAAACCGCTGACTTCTACACCTGTTCCACCAATAATCTAAAGCGTAGCATGTTTCAAAATGCTTGTTCTGGGCACTTTATCCGCACTGAGGTTATTCAGGCACTGGTATTAGATGCAATAAAAACGGCCAGCAAATTTGTCAGTGAGAATGAAGCGGAATTTATCCGCCGTGTACGTGAACAATCCGAGGTTAAGCAGGCAGAAACTGCAAAAACGCACAAGAAACGTATTGACCGTAACAACAAGCGAATTGCAGAGCTTGCCACTCTGTTCCGTAAAATGTATGAGGACAACACCGCCGGGCGGTTGCCCGACAGCCGTTACAATCAAATGTCGGTTGAATACGAGCGTGAACAATCAGAACTGGAAACACAAAATA
>CAZEYG010000411.1:0-2443 GCA_964516575.1 uncultured Defluviitaleaceae bacterium | reverse complement strand
CATACTCATTCGTGATGGTTTCGCCCGCACGATATGCCGCCGCCGCAACAGCGGATTTGCCTTTGCCACGGCTGATGATTTTAATGCTACAATGGTAAATTGCCACGGATGCGCTCCTTTCTTCGGTGGCGGTCTTTGGTTTTCTTTTGTGCCGATAGGCACAAAACGCCCTCGGCAGAGCGCACAATACCACATTCATGTGGTATATAAGTGCGCCCTTGCTAAAGCAAGGGAGAGGGCGTTAGCCGCTCTGCCTTGCGCCGTTGCCCTCGTTCTCGCTCCCGCCTGTGCCGCCGTTTTGTGCCGTGTTGGTGGGTTTGGCGGCATGGGGGGTGGGATTATCCTGCGCCGCCGTTTTTACGCTTTCCTGTGCGGCTGTGGCGGCGGTCTGTGCCGTTAATCCGTCCAGTATGCGGCGGCTGTGTTCGGTGGTGACGGTTTTTTCAAGAAAGGTTTTGAATTGCTCATCTGTCAGCGGTATGCTGTCGGGCAACAGGCTTTCAAAAAGCCCCATGCGTTTACAGAGACGTTTTGTCCTGTCCTTGCGTTCTTGCTCCTTTTCTTGCTGCATAAGCCGCTTTTTCTGATTTTCAAGCTGTGCAATTTGTTCCTCGATACTCGCTATTTTTTCGGTTTTGGTCTTTGTCATGGTTTAATACTCCTCTCAAAATTTGGATTTTGGCAAAACAAAACCGCCCTTGCGCATTCAGCTTGGGCGGTGATGGTATTAATAGATTTATTTAACCTGCGATTTTCTTCCTCTCGCATTCCTGTGGGTGTATTTCGTAGGGCGTACCTTGCAAAATTGCCGCCCGCTCTGCTTCCTCTGCGGCTTTTTTAGCGGCAACTTTCTCTGCATAACGGCGGCGGTCACGCTCACGTTCACGCTGTATTTCTTCCTCGGTCATATCACGGCGTAGCTTTTTGGTGCTTATCCGTGGCTGTGTTTCTGTCTGTGCCTGTTCCGTTTCGGGCAACTCAATTTTACCAATAAAGTTTAGGTAAATATCAATATCCTGTGTCCGTATTCCATTTACCTTTTTGGCTTCGTGGACAATAACCTTTTCCACAAATTCGTTGAGCAAGGTAGCTGAAAACTCGGTAAACTCGGTGTGCTTTTTCACAAGCTCAATAAACTTGTCTGCCCTTACGCTGTCGGTGTTATAGCGGTCAACCGCTATCTGCAATTCGGTGATTTCAACTTCAAGTGCCGCTTGTTCGGTGTCATACCCTGCCAGTAAATCGGTGAAATGCTTTTCGGGGATTTTACCCGCCGCATAAGATTCATATAGCTTCTTAACAAGCCCGCTGATTTCATCAAGGCGGCGTTTAGCTTTGGTCAGCTTTTTACGACTCTCCTTTACCGCCGCTTCTTGCTGTAAAGCTGATTCTTGCCGAACACGCTCAATAAAATCTGCTTCATTATCACGGACATAACCGCTTACTCTGCGTATAGCATCCAGTATCAGATTCTCTACTACTTCGGAACGGATATAATGATAGGTGCAACTGCGTGAATAGTGGCGGTAACTTGAGCAAACATACTCGTCATGCGGCTTGTGGAATTTATCGGCTTTCCCCAATTTGTTGTATAACTTATGTCCGCAATCGGAGCAGTAGAGAACGCCTGTTAGCGGATTCGGCTCACCGCCAATTCTCTGTGGGCGGCGTTTGGTTTCACGCAAGCGTTGAACAACTGTCCACATTTCCTCGTCAATGATTTGTGGGTGCGCATTTTTGAATATAAGTCTGTCCTCCGGTGCGGCGGCTTTGCGCTTGGATTTGTAGGTTTCCTTAACGGTTTTATTGAGTACCGCCCAACCCATATATTCCTCTTTTTTGAGGATTTGAATAATAGTGGCCGCCGACCATTTTGTGGGGTGAGCATTGGGACAACTCCGCATACCCGCTCCGATTTTATTCCAATGTGCTGTGGGTATCAGTATGCCTTCGGCAGTCAGCTCATCAGCAATTTGCGTTACCCCTTTGCCGTTAATTACCGACTGGAAAATACGCTTGACTATGGGGGCAGCATCCTCGTCAATAATCCACTTTTGACGGTCACTTGGGTCGTGGAGATAGCCATAAGGAACAGCGCCTGTAACGTGCTTTCCGGCGGCTGTTCTTGAATCGTTTATCGCCCGAATTTTTAGACTTGTATCCCTTGCGTGCCATTCTGCGATTATATTTCGGAATGGCATAAAGTAATCCTCACCCTTTTGGGTGTCGATACCCTCGGCAACAGCTATCAGCCGAACGCCGTTTTCGTGTAGCTGTTCTAAAAACAGCCCCACACGCAGGTGGTCACGCCCTAATCTTGACATATCTTTTATTAAGATTGTATCGACATTCCCACGCTCCACCTCATCCATCATTTTTAGAAAGCCAGGTCTGTCCCAACGTGTTCCGCTCCATCCATCATCGGTTAGAGGGGTGTAGCGGA
>CAZEYG010000410.1:0-2447 GCA_964516575.1 uncultured Defluviitaleaceae bacterium | reverse complement strand
CCCTTTTTATTTAAACTTTAAGCTGCATAAGTTTTAGGGATTTGCCGCCAAAAATAAAGAAATTATCGTTTACACCAACAAACCACGACGATATACCCAGCACTTTTTGAAACAACAGAGCTAGCTTTGCCTCATCATCATTTATTGCAGTCTCGTTTGATGATATGTGGTTTCGATTATTGGTGTTCTCGTTAAAGTAAGTTAATGAGCTGCGCTCGATTTTTCCGTTTATGTTACGTGGAAGTTTTTCCAGTTTAATAAAATATGTAGGAATCATATGCTTCGGCAGATATTCCGCAATCTCCTGCCTTAAAAAATGTGTGTCTTTGTCACCGGCAACCCAGCCGATTAATACATTATCGCCGCCGTGCACTTCGGTAGTTACACAACATTCGGTTACATGGGCGCATTTTGCAAGGGCAAGCTCTACTTGCATAGGGTCAATTTTCATGTCTTTAATCTTAACAATCCAATCGTTACGCCCCTTGTGTATATACTCCCCGTTTTCATCTATTTCTGCAATGTCGCCGGATAGATACATCATTTCATAACCCTTATCATTGCAAAAGGGGTTTTTGACCAGCGTACTTAATGTTTCTTCCTTGCGGGATATGTATCCACGGAACAATGATGGGCCGGACACAGCCATTTCGCCCATTTCTCCCAAAATGTAAATCTTTGTTTTGTTCCATTCTATGCCGATAGGTATATCACCGCTCATTGCTGTTCGTATGGGCTTAAAGGTTACGCTGCCGCCGTTTTCAGACATGCCTAAGCTATACAATATTTCATACCGCCCACTGGGCTCGCCGCATGATTTTAGCCGCCCCCCTGCAACACGCAGATATTTGAGTGAGTTACCCTCATATATCTTGGTGAATACTTCGGCCACATTCGGCGGTAAAAACATGTATGAAATGTTGTTGCTTTCTATGTAGGTTTGGAGCTTAAATAAATCGTGGCGAGTATATTCGTCTAGTATGTGCAGAGGTAATCCATTAGCAAGGGGAAAGAATATTTCGGTTATTGCTGCAATAAAGCTAAAGGGGGCGTAGGCCGCAGTTGCGGTTAGGTTAGCCGGGTTCATGTATTCGGTTTGCCATTTTAACATTTCATTTAGCACCCGGTGTTCAAGCACCGCTCCCTTAGGCTTACCTGTAGAACCTGATGTATAAACAGCACAGGCTATTTCGTTATCACTAGGGAATGTATATGTAAATTCTTCATAGTCATTTGGCATATCATTTGGCATATCATTTGGCATATCATTTAATCCGCTTCGCAAAACTGCAGAAGCAGATGTGTCCTCTAAAATACAATCAACGTAAGCCGAGGGGGCATCCGGCCCCATTAAAACATAAGCTCCGCCTGCCATAAATGTTGCAATAATGCCTATTATGGCGTATTCGTTACGCTCTGAGATGATAACTACCCAGGGCGAATGGTTTGCTGCTCTTGGATTTAATATGTCATAGAACTCCGGCGCAGTCGAACTCGTCCCAACGCCACATGAGCGTAGCTTTGCAGCTAATGCCACACTTCGTTTATGAAGCTCCTTATAAGTATAAGAAACATCACCGCATACCAATGCAACATTGTCCGACATCTTATATCTTGCAAATTGTTCAAGAAATGATAGGCTCATATTAGCTTTGCTCCTAAAATTATTAAAAGCGAAACAATGATTCATTAAGGTTGATTATAGAAGTTGGAAAATCAGGGGTTTGGCCGCAAACTGCCACACGTAATCCTGTATATCCAAATACACCTTGCAATAATGCAGGCCGTAACTTGCGTTGTGATGAACTATTCCTATTTCATAAAAGAGTATCTCAACTTCTTTGGGATTTACGGATAATCCTAACCGATAGCCTTTAAGTAGCTTTCTTTTGCCGTCCAGTATTTATAAAACTATTGTGTATAATCCTCGGAAGAATGGCTTGCCATATGTAGTAGATTGGTTTCAGTAAATACACTACCCTTAATTGTGCTGTCAATTTCGCATAATCTTTCTATATCAATACCTACAGGGTTTTCATCAATAACACAAGAAACAAAATAATCCGAATGCGACAGGTTGAAGTGAATATTAGAGTTTACAAGAATAGGTTTGTCATAGGAACCTAATTCCAGCTTATAATTGTTTATGCCTTCTTCTTTAAGAGCATGGGTTAGGGGAAACCCAGCACCTAAGGAGAGTGCTTTATCCTTTATAAACCTAAACCTAAGCGCCTTCATTCGGCGATACTCATCGACACTATTCAGATGTGCCCCAAAAAGGAAGCTTCATGTAAGGGCAGACATAACTGCTTTGCGTCGCAGTGGTTTATGTAACTTAATGTATTTCATAATAACATAAGTTAAAAAAAATTCAAGGGGAAAATTAATTTGACATCCCCAAAAAAAACAAAACAAAAATTAGGTGAACCCCTAAACGCAAGAAAACA